>RFJE01000266.1 GCA_003695005.1 Candidatus Hydrogenedentota bacterium
ACTGAATTTTCAAAAAAAGTAACCTTGTAGATTTTAGTATCACTTATCGAATATGAAAGCATCTGATTTATTTGTTCGTTGTTTAGAAGAAGAAGGCGTGGAATATGTATTTGGAATTCCAGGAGAGGAAAATTTAGATTTACTAGATTCTATCCGCACTTCTAAAATCCAACTTGTTTTAACTCGTCATGAGCAGGCAGCTGGTTTTATGGCTGCTACATACGGACGGCTGACGGGGAAAGCAGGTGTTTGTATGTCTACTTTAGGACCGGGAGCAACAAATTTAGTAACATCAGCTGCGTATGCAACTCTTGGAGCTATGCCCATGCTTATGATTACAGGCCAAAAACCCATTAAAACAAGCAAGCAAGGTATGTTTCAAATTGTAGATGTTGTGGATATGATGCGACCCTTAACAAAATATACAGAGCAAATTAAAAGTGGGAATAACATTCCAGCTCGTGTTAGAGAAGCCTTCCGCGTTGCTCATACAGAGAGGCCGGGTGCCGTTCATTTAGAATTGCCCGAAGATATTGCTAGAGAACAAACGGATGCGTCAGTCTTGCATAAAAGTTTTTTTCGCAGGCCAATTGCGGAGCAGAAAGCGATTGACCATGCCGTTCAAATGATAGAGAAATCTTCTCGTCCATTACTACTCATTGGTGCCGGAGCAAACCGTAAGGCAACGAGTAAAATGCTAAAAAAGTTTATTGAAAAAACAAAAATCCCTTTTATTACGACTCAAATGGGAAAAGGAGTCGTTGACGAAACGGACCCATTATTTTTAGGTAATGCCGCTCTTACGGATCATGATTTTATTCATCGAGCTATCCAAAAATCAGATCTTATTATCAATGTAGGTCATGATGTCGTGGAGAAACCACCATTTATTATGGAGCCCGATGGATTCCAAGTTATTCATGTTAATTTTTTTCCAGCATCCGTAGATCCCGTTTACTTTCCGCAAGCTACGGTTACGGGAGATATTGCCAATTCTGTTTGGCAAATCACCGAAAAAATAAATCCAAAAGATTGGGATTTTGCATACTTTTTAAAGGTGAGGGATGCAGTCCAAACCAGTATTCATGAGGGCAGCATGGATGATCGTTTCCCTATCATCCCCCAGAGGCTTGTGGCTGATGTGCGCAAGGCTGTTCCAAGAGATGGTATTATTTGTTTAGATAATGGGATTTACAAAATTTGGTTTGCTCGGAATTATCCAGCATGTGAGCCAAATACTGTCTTACTGGACAATGCATTAGCGACAATGGGAGCAGGGTTACCATCTGCAATTGCCGCTAAAATGGTTCATCCTGAAAAAAAGGTTGTTGCTATATGTGGTGATGGTGGTTTTATGATGAATTCACAAGAATTAGAAACAGCGGTACGCTTAAAATTAGATTTAGTCATTCTAGTTTTAAGGGACAACGCATTTGGCATGATACAGTGGAAACAAAGCAATATGGGTTTGCCTAATTTTGGATTAGACTATCATAATCCTGATTTTGTGCGGTATGCAGAGAGCTATGGAGCAAAAGGCTGTCGCGTCGAAGCTACCGAAGAACTCATCCCGAGGATGGAACAGAGTTTTCAAGAAGGGGGAGTTTGTCTTATTGAGATTCCAGTTGACTACTCGGAAAATGATTTAATTTTAAATCATAAAATAAAAGAGGAAAGCATGAAATTATGAGTGCGTTAAAAGAACAAATATTTCCTTTGCAGATTCCTAATGCAAAATCCACAGGTGAATATTTAGAAGTATTTTCAGCTTATGATAAAACATATCTTGGAAAAGTGGAAGTCGCTGATAAAAAAGCAGCCGACCAGGCACTACAAAATGCATCGGAGTTATTTTCTTCGAAAGAAAATATATTAACGAAAGAGCAAAGGATTTCTATTTTAAAAAAAGCCGCTGAACTCATTGCAAAGGAAAAAGAGACGGTAGCGGT
Source organism: Candidatus Hydrogenedentota bacterium (assembly GCA_003695005.1). GTDB lineage: Bacteria > Spirochaetota > Leptospiria > Turneriellales > J094 > J094. Next base: position 1,950 of record RFJE01000266.1, read on the forward strand.
ACAAGCGGCTGCCGAAGGAGGAAAGCCATATCGCGACTCTCTAGCAGAAATCAATCGCGCCATTGACGGTTTGCAAAGTTGTGTGGAAGTTCTTCGCACACAAGCAGGAGTGGAAATTCCGATGGGATTAAATACTGCTTCCAATCATAAAATTGCATTTACACACCATGAGCCAATCGGCGTTGTACTTGCATTTAGTGCTTTTAATCATCCATTTAACTTAATTGTACACCAAGTAGCTACAGCAGTTGCAGCGGGTTGTCCTGTTATTGTAAAGCCAGCAGAAAGTACCCCCTTGTCTTGTTTTCGTTTTGTTGAGTTCTTATACCAAGCCGGTTTGCCGAAACAGTACTGCCAACCTCTAGCGGTAAAAGACTTAACTATTGCTGAAAGTTTGGTTTCGGATCCTCGAATTGCTTTTTTCTCTTTTATAGGAAGTTCAAAAGTAGGTTGGATGCTAAGGTCGAAACTTGCGCCAGGTGTACACTGTGCTTTAGAGCATGGTGGCGCTGCCCCTGTCCTTTTAGCCGAAGATGCTAATATTAAGGAAGCCATACCGAAACTAGTAAAAGGGGGTTTTTATCATGCTGGCCAAGTTTGTGTTTCTGTGCAACGAATTTTTATTCCGGAAAGTCTCTTACAAGATTTTGTGGATCCTTTTGTTTCGGCTGTAAAAGAGTTAAAAGTTGGTGATCCTACTTTACCTGATACAGATGTTGGTCCGCTGATTCGAGAAAAAGAAGTCAGTAGGTTAGAAGAGTGGATAGAAGAAGCCAAGCAAGATCCTGAAACAAAAGTGTTATGCGGAGGGAAAAGAATTTCTAGCTCCTGCTTTGAGCCAACCGTTTTACTGAATCCTCCGGTAACATGCAATGTGAGTAAAAAAGAAATTTTTGGTCCCGTGGTGAACTTGTATATGTATTCGAATTTTGATGAAGCCTTAGATAGGGCAAATGCATTGCCGTATGCTTTTCAGTCGGCAGTTTTTACTTCTTCTCTAGATACAGCCTTAAAAGCATTTCGCAAATTAAAAGCGCAAGCTGTTATGGTGAATGAGCACACAGCGTTTCGTGTAGACTGGATGCCATTTGGTGGTTATGGTGATTCCGGTTTAGGAATTGGTGGTATCCCCTACACCATCAAAGATTTGCAAATTGAAAAGTTATTGGTTATTCATTCACAAGAGCTATAAAGTTTCTAGCTGATAAGGCTTGCGGAATAAAGTTAAAGCATGCACTTTAACATTAACGTTATCTTTGAGTAATTTAGCACAATAGTTCATGGAAGCACCGGTGGTCCATACATCATCAAACAAAAGAATGGTTTGCGGAATTTTTATATTTTCTTTGAACTTATAACTTTCAGAAATCATTAAAAATCTTTGAGCGCGGCTCATTGTCTTAATTTTGCCTTTTGTGGATTTTTCAAAAGCTTGGGTAACAGGCAGCTGTAAAGTGCTCGAAAGGGCTTTTGTAACGATATTTACAAAATCCCATGAAGATGGAATTGGTAAAATGGCATTACACTCTTTGTATTTGCTCACTTGTTTTAATAATGTTTGAATAATATAATGAATTGCTTTTTTCCGCTTA
>RFJE01000267.1 GCA_003695005.1 Candidatus Hydrogenedentota bacterium
AAGGACGTCAAAGAACCAAAATGTAAAGATTGCAAAATATATTCACTTGTAATACTAGAGACTCTCGATTGCGGAAAAGCGCGGCCGAAGCCAGGGGGGTGTCCCCCCTCCCTATAACTAAGCCGGAAAGATTAAGCGCTTACTACCTATATTGACCTTGAAAAAGATTTGACTGCATACCTTTTTCTTTGCACTCGCCCTCATGAAATTAAAATTCCTTTGTATTGCTCCTTTTTTTTTCATGTTTGCTTGCTCAAAGCCAAAATTATACACGGGGTTTGAATATAAAATCAATTCTATTGATGAATTATTCACACCTAAATTTCATGGCTATCGCGTAGAAATTTACGATAACAATCGCTTGTTCCCAAATGCAAAACAGTCAAAGCGAGCCAATTATGGAGCAGAAGCATCGTTGGAAGTTTGGAAGTTCGAAGAAAACAGCGAAGCCGAAGAAGCTTTTAAAAAGCTTATTACAGAAGTCAATACAACCAATTTAGCCGACTATAAGCGCACGAATACATCAGGGAATGCTACGTTTTCTTACACCGCAAAAGATGGAATTAGTGGCTATATTTGGACAAACCAATACTGGCTATTTAAAGCAGTAGCTAAAAATAAAGAAACATTAAATGACTTTCTTTTAAAAGCAGAATTAGCGAAACTCCAGTAAACCATTCGGATGAAACAAGAATTACTGAATTTTATTAAACGTGAATCTTATAAGGAAAATTTTCAAGAAGGTTTCCGTTTGGCATCTGGAAAAACCAGTCCTTATTATTTTGATTTAAAACAAACTTTGTTTCACCCTGTCTATTGCCAATATGCCTGTAAGCTTTTGTATAATCTTATTTTAGAAAAAGATCCTCGTGTACAAGCAGTTTCTGGCCTTACTATGGGAAGTGACCCCCTTGTATATGGTATTGCTCAATTAAGCTTACAGGGTAGCTCTATCTTTCCGATTGTCATTCGAAAAAAAGAAAAAGACCATGGCACACAAAAAAGAGCAGAGGGTCGCTTGCAGGAAATTACATCACCCGAAAATATTGTTTTAATCGATGATGTAATTACCACAGGATCTTCTACTTTGCAAGCTTATTTTGTTTTAAAAGAGTTAGGCTTTCGCCCTAAATATGCTTTTTGTGTGGTGGATCGTTTAGAAGGGGGAAGAGAAAATTTAGCTAAACACAATGTCGAGTTAATTCCCTTATTTACTTTACAGGATTTTAAGAGCTCAAGCTATATGGTGTAGCTTGATTATTAAGTCCATGAAAAAGCTATTGCCTTTTTTAACGGTAACGTTTGTTTTGTGCTCTTGCCACTCACCTCAAAAAAAAGTAAAAAAGCCAAAAAAGGGAATAACTTATTTAGTTGGCCGCTACCCGGGAAAAGGTTGGATCGAGCATAACCCGCCTAAATTTAAAGCATTACAGAGTTTCGAAAAATATGTACCGGATAAATTAGTTTTAACACTAGAATATTTAAAACATTATTCCGTTGCAAAATATAAAAATGAAATTGATTCCAAATTTACAATCTTGTCATGGGATAAAGTAGAAGAACTTACTAGTGATTTAGGGAAATGGAGTGTGATTCATTGTATTGGCAATAAATTTCAAGTTTTATTTTATTTTCTAGAAAAAGAAAATGGCTTGGTCATTGTAAAACTCATTGCGCCCGATGCAACGACGATGGCGTTAGTAAAACCCGAGGTAGATAGATATGTGTTAGAACTCTGGGAGCGAAAATTATAAATTACACTCATTTGCACTGTTTGAAGTTAAGTTAGGATGAATGGTTAAGCTTTGCGAAATCCATGTGTTGCCCTGACAAAAAAATTGAGATGGATCCGACTGCACGGGGGCTTCAATACCATAACCGCCATTCCCTTCAAACTTTACATTGGTAACAGACACATACATTCCCGTACCATTTACAAGAATTCCTTGCTGGCTATTGTACAATAACTCGGAAACATTGCCAATAAAATATTTACTAATGACATTGCTTACTGTATTATTTATCCAAATACCCGGGCCAGATGTATTTTTAACCACAAGGAAATCGATATTAGCATACATATTTTCAAAGTATGCACCAGCGAGGGTTGCATTTTCCACAGTGGTTTTATAAATATCCACTGTATTATATTGGGGCCCTGCTGCATCGGGATCTTGTGCATACGGTGAAGTATTTGGAAATTTTAAAAATAAACCACGTCTAGAATTTGTAATTGTATTATTTAAAATCCATACATTTTGGGATGTATTTACATAAATTCCAGCACGACCACAATTTTGGATATTTAAGTCATTTAAGTAAAAAATAGAATTTAAAGAGCTATCCACAACATTATGCGTAAAAACGCTAATTCCATTTTGTACATCTGACCCTGCAGTGCCACCACCGGTAATGGTCAATTTTTCAATACGTCCTCCATGGGAGTTGGAAATATAAATTCCTGCTGCATCCGTATCGGATGTTAAAGGGATCGTTCCAATGTTCCCTGTGGAAATGATTGGATTGAGTACACTGTTTAGTTGGATTCCTCCTTTGTTCATCGATGAGAGGTTTACATTCGTTAAACTCAATTCGTTAGCAGTATTCACATTTATAGAATAATTTCCACCGGATACTGTAATATTATCTAGCTTGATAGATTCAGCATTGGAAAACGAAAGAGCATCATAAATAGTACTTGTGGTAGTAAACGTTAATTGATTTCCATTCATGGAGGAACTATCTGCTGTGATTAAATTACCCGTTCCATTGACGGTAATATTTTCAAGGTCTACGTCGGAAGAGCTTATCGAAATGGCAACAGTGGAAGGAAACTGAAAGTCTATATAACGAAGAACAATATCCTTGGAGTTCGTGATAGTCAACGTAGAAGAAGGGTTCCACTGAAATTTATCGGTTCCACCTTCAATTGATAGATTTTGTGCATTATTTAAAGAAATGGTATCGGTATAAGTGCCAGAAAAAACATGGATGATTTTTTCAACATTGCTATCAGTTAGTGGTAGGGAATTGACAGCTTCGGTAATATTCGTATATGGTGATAAATAACTTCCTGTTTTATAGTTTCCTGTAAAGGAAGAATCCACATAAATTGTAATACTACTTCCACTAGGATTGATGCAAGCTATAATTGTTGATGCACTCCAAAGTATAGTGCAAAGTCTAAATACACAAGAGAAGTTTCTTTTTCGTCTCCCGGGGGATTTTCTCCATCTTTTAAGAAAATTAAGCGGTTTCCAGAAGCTCCACTGGCAAGGTACAGTTTGATTGGATTGCCAAGGGGGTCTTTCCCGCTCCATTGCGAAAAGTTTAAAAATCCTCCCCGTATGCCAAGTAAAATTCCTGTCTTTGGCGATAAGCGATAAACAGCCTGAGTGGAAACAGAAAAGCCATAACCAAACGAAGTCGCTCCTGTTAAACTTGTTCTTTTTTGTGCAAAATTTTCTCCTTCCGTGCTTTCTTCAAAAGTAAAAGTTCCTAAGGCAAAACGCAAAGAAACAAACCCTAATAAATACCAATTAGCGGATCTTAAAAATAAAATCCCAGCATTAAATTTTGCGCTATATGTATTTAATAGATAATCAATATGATATGTTTCATTGAGTCCTGCCCGATAAAAGTCCATTCCTGATGGAAATTGTAACGAAAATTCCAAACCTCCCCCTGCAAACAAAATAGGATTGAATTGATAAAACATGTCTAAAAAAGCACCGCCAAAATAAGATTTTGGTATAGAGCTTGTATCCGAAAAACGTGGGTCTGCTTTTGCATCTTTAGAGTACGTTTCGTACGACTCTGTTACTAAATCAAGGGGTGAATAAGATCCTAGAAATCCAGTTTGTAAACTTAAACCTGTAGATGGTTTTGGCTTTTTTACTTCTTCTGCAAAATGCAAGCCACTTGTTAAAAATACAAGAAAGGTAACAAATTTAATGATTCTCGTTATTTGTTTTTTCAATGATTTCCAAAACTTTTTGCGCACCGGTTCGAAAAAGAGCAGTAGCTTCTACTTTACTCCATAAGACATTACCTTCTTCATCAATTAAGAAAATAGCCCTGCGATGACTCCGACCAAGAGGTCCTATCACACCATATTGTTTACCAATTTCTCTAGAATCATCGGAGACCAATGGAAAATTAAGCTGATACTTTTTCGCAAACTCTTTATGCTTTGCAATCGGATCTACGCTAATGCCTACTACATCAACTCCTACATTTCGAAAGGCACCTATATTATCTTGAAAGTCGCACATTTCGGCTGTACAGACAGGGGTAAAATCCCCCGGATAAAAAAGTAATACAACTTTTTTTCCGCGATAGTCTTTTAAATGAAAATTACCCTCTTTCTCTTCTTGTGGAAACCATGCCATTGCGGAGAAGTCAACGGCTTTTTCTCCGGGTTTAAGTGCCATACTACCACCTTAGTAGAAGATTTTATGGCGTCAAGAAAATGCGAGATGGTCTAAAAAAAACTTGTAAAAATGCCCTTAGTTTGCAAAGTGTGTCTAATCCAAAGGAGGGAACAATGAAAGTTAAATTCAATAAAATAATCATGAGCATGCTAATGGTTGTCTTAGCAATGGGACTAACAACCATACAAAATGCGCAAACAAAGAAATCTAAAGAAAAAAGTGAACAAACAGGAGAGCAGGATATTCCAGCTTCTTATTTAGATGTGTTTCATGCCAAGGAAAAAGCTTTTTCTTTAAGGGTAAGCAATAGAAAAGACATTTATCGCCTGAAAATTATCGTTGCAAATTTTGGGGATAGTGAAACAAAACCAAAGTTTGATAAAATTTTGAAAGACTATAAAGAGGGTGTAAAAGTATTGTATAAAAATAAATTTGTGCAAGCAAGCAAGCTATTAGAAGAGAATCGAAAAAACATTCGGGAATTATATGCTATTTTTTCGAGACAATACCATAATAAAGCGGCAGAACTTTTAAACGAATGCGCAGATTTACTTGTAGAAACTGAATTATCGGAAAGCATTGAACCTGGAAGTGCAAATCGTTCAAAGGATAAATTAATTCGTAAGATTCGCAACCGGCTTTCCGTGGCTTACGCACAATTAAATTTAGGTTCTGAATTTGAAAATTTAAAAAATTACCCCGAAGCTGTTGCTCATTTTCGGGTGGCTAAGTATCACGGAATTCAAATATTGAAAGAGTTAGCAGAAACAGAAGAAGATAAACGTAAAATTGAGAAAAAATATGCTGTGGATTTAGCCGACGCCGAAAATATGGTCGCTAAGAAAAGCAGCAAATCTTCTTAAATCCTTTTCTATAAAATTCTCTTTCAGGCGGCTTTCAGCCGCCTAGCTCTCACAAAATCATGATTCGATAAACTCCGTATTCCTACGGAATTTATTCCGTAGGAATACGGATTGATATATTGTAATTTTTTAATATATTACAGTATAAAAAATAAGGAGAAAAATAATGAAAAAGTTAGTTATTCTTGGAGCGGGAACTGCAGGAACGATGATAGCGAATCACTTGCATAAGCGATTAAAGCATAAAGATTGGGAAGTTACTTTACTAGATCCGAATCCAGACCATTACTATCAACCGGGATTTTTATTTGTTCCCTTTGGGATCTACAGCATTGAAGATACAAAAAAACCAAAACAAAAATTTATCCCTTCCGGAATGCAACTTGTGCAAAAAGGAGTGGAAGCCATAGAACCCGATAAAAACCAATTGATTCTAGAGGGGGGAGAGAAGTTATCTTATGATATTTTAATTGTAGCTACGGGAAGCCGCATTGTCCCTGAGGAAACCGAAGGCATGAAGGATCGGTTATGGCGTAAAAAAATCTTTGATTTTTATACGCCCGAAGGAGCAGTCGAGCTATATAAGGCTTTGCAAAATTTCGAGGGAGGAGATTTAGTCATTCATCTTACAGAAATGCCCATTAAGTGTCCCGTAGCACCGCTAGAATTTTCTTTCTTAGCTGATTGGTATTTAACGAAAAAAGGACTTCGAAATAAAACGAGAATTACGTATGTAACCCCTTTGTCGGGAGCATTTACAAAGCCGGTTACAACGAAAGTTTTAGGCGAAGTTTTTGCAAGAAAAAACATTGCTTTAGAAGCAGATTTCATGGTCGAGCACATTGATAATGAAAAGCAAAAACTAGTCTCATATGATGAAAGGGAAGTTCCCTTCGACTTACTCGTAACCATTCCAACAAACATGGGAGCAAAAGTTATAGAAACATCTGGCTTTGGGGATGATTTATACTTTATTCCGACAGATCATGGAACATTGCAGTCGAAGGTAGCCGAAAATATGTTCGTCATTGGAGATGCCACAAATGTACCTGCTTCGAAAGCAGGGTCGGTAGCTCATTTTGAAGCCGAAATTTTAATTGAAAACATTTTAGCTTATATAGACGGGAAAGAATTCCCTGAAAAGTTCGACGGACATGCTAACTGCTTTATTGAATCTGGATTTAAAAAAGGATTTTTAATTGATTTTAACTATGATCATGAGCCGGTTCCGGGAAAGTTCCCCTTTGCGGGAATTGGGCCACTTTCTTTGCTAAAAGAAAGTCGCTTGAATCATTTAGGGAAAATGGCATTTCGGTGGATTTATTGGAATATGCTACTAAAGGCTAGAAAAATTCCGGGTGTTACAGCTCGGATGAAACTATCTGGAAAGAAGTTTCCAAAATAAAATTTAAGGAGGATAACATGGCAACAGCAACACTCGCAAATAAAGAAGTGGAAGTAACCGAAGAAGGCTTCTTGGTTAATCCGGATGATTGGACAGAGGATATTGCAAAGGAAATTGCAAAACAAGAAGGGATAGAGCTTACCGATCGACATTGGGATGTGATTCGTTTTATGCGAGAAGACTATAAGAAAAATGGTACTTCTGCAACCATTCGACACATTACGAAACACAGTGACATTACCACAAAAGAGTTGTATCAGCTTTTTCCAAAAGGTCCGGCAAAACTAGCAGCTAAAATTGCTGGCGTGCCAAAACCCGTAGGTTGTATTTAGGAGGGCAGCATGGCAGTCGATTTAACAAAAGAAAAAGTTTCCATAGTTATTAGTCAGGGGTCATTAGAAGGAATATACCCTGGATTAATTATGGCAAATGGAGCTCGGGCAGAAGGAATGGAAGCAAATTTGTTTTTTACTTTTTTTGGTCTCGATGCTATTAACAAAAAGACACACGACCATATTAAAGTAGCAACGGTTGGGAATCCCGGCATGCATATTCCTGCCATATTAGGAATTTTACCTGGAATGTCCGGATTAGCCACACATGTCATGAAAAAGAAAATGGAGGAGCTCGATATTCCTACAATACCCGAGTTTCTAGAAATGATTCATGATACGGGAGCCGGTATTTATGCTTGCAAAGCCACTGTGGATATGTTCCATTTAACAAAAGACGATTTTGTAGATTATGTGGATGATATCATTACAGTAGGTGAGTTTTATGAGTTAGCAGCCGGCGGGCATATTGTGTTTACGTAAAAAATTTGGATTTGCGGTTCTCGGGGAAATATCGGGAACCGCTGATCGTACAGGCTCTATAAAACTAGACTTTTTCTTGACAAAATACAATAAAAGCCTATAATCGTTGTATGCGTAGAGTCATAATTTTAATTACTTGTATAGTGTTTCAGATGTGTGCTAATACATCAAGTAATGCCACGTCAGAGGAAACATGTAAAAAAACATCAAAAAGTTACTCGGGTTGCTGCTCTGGCCATGGGGGTCCTGCATCAGATTGCCCTACTGGCGAATATAAATATGATTCCGGCAATCACCTCATCTGTGCCGACGGAACAGTATCGCCAACTTGTACCTATTGAATTTTCAGGGTAAATGTAACTTGAGGTAGTAATGAGAATTATTGTTTATGGGCTGTACTATTTCCTAGCAGAAAGCTTCGGGGGGTGGGTCGCTCCTGCGCATCCATGCGCCCGCGACGACCAAGCGGAGCGATACGTTAGTGAGGCCTCGCTTTCGACATCCTGTCTCGCTCGGCACT
>RFJE01000268.1 GCA_003695005.1 Candidatus Hydrogenedentota bacterium
CCCAAGCTTTTCTAAAGACTTAGCTGCATAGTCCACAGCAAAGCCTTTGGCAACAGCCGATAAATCAATTTCCATGCCATTTTTTTGTTTGCGTAAGTAAAAGTTATCGCCTTTCTTAATAAGCTTAAGAAATGGATACCCTGTTACTTTTTTAGCTTGTTCAATGGCTATTTTATTTGGTACTTTTGAGGTAAAATCGGCACCAAAGCCCCAAAGACGAATTAGTTTGCCAGCTGTAATATCAAAAGCTCCGTTGCTTTTTTGGGACATTTCTAGTGCAATTTGGATGACGTTTGCCGTTAGAGAATGAATCGGCACAAGAACATTTGCACTTGCTCGGTTAAAGCGACCAACATCGGAATCTGTTTTATATGAGGACATCAGTTTATCGATGGTATCTAAAGCTTTTTGAACCTGATTTTGTATTTGCTTTTTTGTAAGGTTGAATGCACCGTTTACGGTTAAGTGCCACGTCGTTCCCATGGTTTCGCCTGCAACGGAATAGGTACGATTTGGATTACACGCACTTAAGCTTAAAAGAGTAGCTGTAACAATTACTGCAGACTTCATACGAGCCATTCCTGCAGATAGCCTGTACCGATGCAATTGAATTTTTCCCATGAAAATACAGTTGTCGCGATGTTGTTAAATTCCATTTAGGAATGGAGTGCAAGAAAAGTGGCAGCAAGTAAAATCTTTTTTTAGAAAGCTAACACGGGATCCCTTATGGTTATTTAGACTTTTTGCATTGACTTTAGCATTAGATATTGTTGCTGTTTTCATCCTAGCAAAAGTGAATCCCATTACTCTTTTAAATCCATTTCAGTTTTTGCAGCAAGAAGTTGTGGATACTCGCAAAGAAATTAAAATGTATTTTCCAGCAGCTTTCCGGTTTCAAGAGAGCGAGGAAAAAATGATTGCTGTAAAACAAAAAGTAAATTGGCAATCGGCGAATACATCCGAGGCAATTGTGCAAAATGCCAATGCCATTCTTACCGAAATGGCATTAGGTCCGGTAAACTTAACAGCAAAGAAATTTTTTACGGATAGGACTGTGATTAAAAAAATTTGGTTTTATCAGGGGAATTTATACATTAGTGTTATGAATCAAAAACAAGTTTTTACAGATGAGTTTCGAACATGCATTAAAAAGACTATGTTAGAAAATCTTCCGGTAAAAAAGGTTTACTTTTCTATTTTTTCTGCGCTATAATCTATGAAAAGGAATTTTTATGCCAACAGAGGAAATTAATATTAAAGTAGAGCTCGACGATAAAAATGTGCCCGAAAAAATTTATTGGTATGCCACAAGCAGCGATATGGATAATTATAAGGAAGCAAGAGCAATGAGCTTATCTTTCTGGGACCCAAACGAAAACAATAGTTTAATTTTGTCCCTTTGGACAAAGGAAATGCTCGTCGGAGATATGAACACCCATCTTTTTGAAACTCTCATGACCCTTGCCGATAATTATGAGCGTGCTACTGGATTTCATAAAATTGCGGAAAAGTTGCGTAGCCATGCAAAAGACCTTGCCTCGGAAATGGCAAAATTAAATCGAGAATCGCCATAATCAGTGATTCTCCGTTTTTACAGAGAACCCCTTACCATATTGATCCGAAATGGGAGAGTAGGGGACGGCCTTTCTTTGCTGAAAGAACTAATACCCATTACTGTCATATTTCTTTAAGACAATGCCAGTAAATCCTGCACTAGTTATATTACTGTCACAAGCTGTGTATGTCGAAAGCGTGCCATGTCCGGCATACGCACCGATATTAGGGTTGTGCAAGCAAGTTTCATTGCTTTCGCATAGGCCATTGTCGTTGCCTATGTTATCGTCTAGGATTTCTATGGCAGGGTAGAGATAAGTGGTTTCGCAATTACCTGCATTATACTTAGATTTTGCATGCGGGAATTTTGTATCACAATCGGTTTGGCTTGTACCGCTTCCCCATATATGAGTTTTCGAAGTGTAGTTTGTGCAGCTTCCGCCATTGGTCGTGCCGACAAGGCCGGAGTCTAAAGAAGGTGAACCTATTTTAAGCGCATATTTTTTATCATAGTTTGTATTATTTGTACCCCAGAGTAAAATGGGCGTACCAGCTCCAAAGTCATAGGTTAAAGCAGGGGTAAAGGTAACTGTCCTGTTTGTGACGCAATCTGTACCTGTAATTTTCCGAGCTGTGTTATCGTAAAAGTATTCAAAGTATTCATTTACTGCAAATTTACTGCAAGTGGTACTATCGGCAACCTCGAGGGTGGTAGTGTTGCCGTCGTAAGTTGTATTTCCATCTGGTCCATCTTGCGTATAGACAATATCAGTAGGATAGTACATGAAAACTTGTGATAAACCAGTGGCGTTGACATTACCACTTCCACTAGGGGTTGATAACGTTAGACTACAAGTAGCATTCCCAAAATTACCGGAGCAAATATTTGTAAATCCTTGGCTATTATCATTATCAAAGTACAAAACAAATGTTCCCCCAGTTCCTGCATCAAAAATCGCGTTATTTTTTGCCGATGTGGGATCAGATGATGCTTGACCTTCATAAATTCCATAGCGAGTATTTGTCCCCATTGTAAAAATAATATTATTATCTAATGTAGGTTTCCCTGTGGGAGAGGAAACATAGACCCCATAAGTAGTAGTAGCAGATC
>RFJE01000026.1 GCA_003695005.1 Candidatus Hydrogenedentota bacterium
CATTCGAGGAGTATTGCGGCACCGAGCTTTTTATCATCTTTGTAAAATAAAGCAAGTGTATGCAGAAAATGTAACGAAAGAAAAATTGCAAGAGGTAGAGCAAAGTATAGCAACTCTATTAGGTAGTGAAGCAAAAGATACTGGCAAAGGAACAAGTTCAGGGAATATCTCAAAAATTTTCTTCCGAGATATTATCTTAGGCCCTCCACCAGCTAGAGATGCGATTTGTGAATCAGAAAAAGATGGAGTGGTTTCTAAAATTTTTAATCATGTTAAAATTGATCGCTTTACTGGTGGGGCAATCGATGGTGCCCTTTTTAGTGAGCGAGTATTATATGGAGGAACCCTACCTCTTACAATGGAGTATCACCCTAGTGGGAACGAAGCAGATCCTGATGCTAAAAAAGCTTTCCTAGAAGCTCTTAAGGATTTAGCCAATGGTTTATTACCTTTAGGAGCTGCATCGGCAAAGGGACATGGTTTTTTTACCGCTGATTTTAATGAGCAGGAGGCAAAAAAATGGCTCTCATTGGAGAATTAAAAGATAAAGAAAATATTTTTTCAGACTTCCATATCCAAAAAGAGAAGTTTTCATGGGAAAGTAAAAATGTAACAGACCATAAGGATGTTGTAAAGCAATTAACAGAATTTGCTAGCGAAGCAACCGATGGTTATGTGGAATATGATTCACAGCTACTAGTTTTACAACAAGAGTCCTTTCACCCTTTAGAAAATGTGGGAAAAGTACAAAGAGCTGTGCTTGCCAGGGGAAACTTAACCATGGAAGTTGCTAGAGATTTTGATGGCTGGCATCTTGTTCAAGTGGAAAAAGGAACAGGAGAGGAGTTCTATTATATTATACGAAAACAACTCGGGAATAGTTTAGTGCAGGGAAAAAATTTAGTTTATGAATGTATTTTAGGAAAGCAAGAAAATAAAGCAGGAATTTTATTGATGCGCTTTGCAGGTTTGGAGGGAAAAAATGAGTAAGAAGAAAAAAAACAAAGGGAAACAAAATCACGGTCATCATGGGAGTGGTCGCCAAGGTGGCCATGGAAGTAAGCATAAGGGGCAAAAAGGTGGTCATGGTCGTGGTGGACGGCCCCCGCTTCAAGAAATAACGGCTCCTTATAATTTTACCCCTGTATCAAGTAAAGTTGCCACTGTAGAAAAGCAAACATATTATGACTTACCCTACCAAAGTGGGGTATCTGGAAAAATTAAAATTAAAATTACTGCAAAAACTCCTATTTATATTCGCAATGGGGGCGATTGGCAAGGTTTGTCTGATGAACAAAAACATACAAATAATGAATATCTTGATTTTTTTAATATACGTGCTCAATATATGGTTCCGGGATCTAGCCTCCGAGGGATGATTCGCAATGTGTTTGAAATAGTTACTTTTTCCAAGCTACATACTACAGATAAAAGGTACTCGTTGCGAGATCTTCGTTTGAAGTTATACCAAAATGAAATGAAAGATGTACGAGCTGGATTTTTGTTTAGGGATAAAAACAGTGGTAGAATTATATTAGAGGAGTATAAATACTACGAAATTGACCACTTAGAATTTTATAGAACTTACAATGGTCTTCAAATAGGTGAAGAAAAAAGCACAGCGATTGAAAAACGAAGAAAATTTTTAAGAGCAAAGGGGGACGATAAACCAATTATTCATTTCGAAGTAAATGTTTCTAAAAATGGAGCAAAAGCTAGAATTAGCGATCATGGCAAAAAAAAAGGCTATGTTGTTTTTACCGGCCAACCTACTCCAAACCGAATTCAAGATGGTGGTAATAAAAAATTTGCAAAACATACAGAATTTGTTTTAGATATATCCTCAGGAGTTCAAGCGCGTTATGAAATTAGTAAGGATCTTTACCAAAGATTTAGCGATATCCATGCTGTTTCTTCGCAAAGATCTGACGATAGTTGGGATAAGTACTACAAAAAGTGGTTTCAAGAAGGAAAAAAAGTCCCGGTCTTTTTTTTAGTGGAAAATAAGCAAGTACGTGCTATGGGGCTTGCCCGCTTATTTCGACTTATGTATCCTTATTCTCCAGCGGATTTACGACCGAGTGCCCATAAAGAATCAAACGTAGATTGGGCCGAAAACTTATTTGGTTATGTGCGTGATGAAAATGAAACAGCTTTACGAAGTCGAGTGTTTTTCCAGCATGCTACTTTAGCCCCTGAAAGCAAAAATGCTAAACCACAAGAAACAGTGACGGGCGTATTGTCTTCTCCTAAGCCAACATTCTATCCTGCTTATTTAGATCAACCGGGATCTAATGGCACACTTTCGGAACGCGTAGAAAATTACAATACCTATATGAGAAAGGATGCAAAAATTCGTGGTTGGAAAAGGTATCCTGTAACGAAACAGGCAAGAAAACAAAAGATTGCACCACCCCCTGGAATGGAAAATAATCGAAAAATCCAGACGAGTTTTCGGCCACTACCAAGTGGAACTTCGTTTGAATCGGAGATTATTTTTCATAATGTACAGCCTTATGAGCTGGGTGCTTTATTATTCTCCTTAAATCCCGGCATACAGAATTTTACTCATTCTTTAGGTGGTGCCAAGCCGGCTGGTTTTGGGGCTGTTAAAATTGAAGTAAAAACTGTGGAAAAAGAAGACGGCACTTCTATGGATATAGAGAAAGTGAAAAAAGAGTATTTTGTAAAAATCAAGGAAGCTATTGGAGTTGAGATTAATAAGCAAACCTTACAGGATTTATTGCTGATGGGCAATCAGGAAAAGGGAGAAAGTATTCAGCAAAAACTGTCGTATATGCCGCTTGAAGATTTTGCTCGATCGAAAGGGTCTCCAGAAAGAAGGCATGAGCGAAAAATTTTAAAGAAGTACCACGAGTTTTTTAAGTAAAGGTACGCCCATGAGATAGGTAGTTTGATCCTTTGCGAGATCACGCACTAATTTTCTGCTTATTCGCCAAGTAGGCTTTTTTGCCGTATGTAGAGAATTGCGGGAAAAAACCAAACCGTAACAAAAAAATTGTTGTCTATTTTCAATTTTTTGTGTATATTATGTATAAG
>RFJE01000269.1 GCA_003695005.1 Candidatus Hydrogenedentota bacterium
GCTGAATCGATTAAAAAACGGGGGGAATCATTTTCCTGCGGGTGTAAAAGAAGTTTTTAAAGTATGTGGTGTTTTTGGCAAAACTGTAACGGCAGAGGATTTATCTTTTTCTGTGGGGCCTTTAATTAATGCAGCAGGTCGATTAGGAAAGTCTTCCTTGGCCGCTGAAACCTTTTTAGAAGCCGACCCTTTAAAAGCAGCAGAAAAAGCAGCACAGCTTAAAAAACTAAATGAGCAAAGAAGAACTCTTTCGCGCGAAGCGTTAGATCTTTTATCGGAAGAAAAAAATATATTTTTATCCGAAAAACTTGTAGTTGCGTATGACGAAAAAATTCACCGAGGCATTTCTGGATTAGTCGCAGGTAAGCTTGCCGAAAAGTATAAAAAGGCAGCTTTAGTTTTAGTGCATGATGGTGAGTGTTTGCGCGGATCCATTCGATCTTATGATAACGAAGATGTGTTTTCTTTATTGAAAGATCACGAAGATTTTTTTATCCAATATGGCGGGCATCGCCAAGCTGCTGGTTTTTCGTTAGCTTATGAAAAAAGAGAAGAATTTATACAAACTATCTTGCAAGCTTCCAGTCAGTTGGTCTGCGAAGTAAATTCGGATGATAAAAATTACTTAATGGAGATCCAAGATTTTGAACTGCAGCGCCAAATTTGGGAGGAGCCTCAAATTTTTGAGCCTTATGGGAAAGGGAATCCATATCCTGCTCTTTTATTAAAACCAACACAAGAAGTGATTCCCGAGCCATTAGGAAAAACTGGCGAGCATTCTAAAATCCGTTTTTCTGGAATTAATGACCCCTTAATTGAAGCAGTGTGGTTTTTTCGCAAACCCGAGGAAGTACCAACGGAAAAAAAATTATTATTTCAGCCACAGAAAAATTATTTTGGTGGTAGCTTAAAATTTCAAATGAAAATTTTATCTTCTCACGAAGAATAGGTTTTTTATACTTATCTTGTGAGTAACGAAAATTTAGTTCGAGAAGGCATTATGCCACGTATTTGGCTGCGATATCTGGCTACGATTCTCGCAGGTTTTTTTGTTACATACCTATTTGTCATTAGTTTGCTGCGAATTGCTGAATTGCGTTTAGAGCAGCTGCAAGCACTCATTGAAAGTCAGGCTAATTCTGTTTTGCAAAGTCGAAGTCTTGCTTTAATGGCAAGGTATAAGTTCATTCGAAAAGAAAGAGTTGGCATTTATGGAGAGGAAGACTTACTGAATGAAGCAAGGCTCACAGCCATCATTGAACAGGATCTACAAAAAGAGTCCAAATCTCATCTTACTAAAACAACATGGTTTGATGGTTTTTTATTAACCTTTATTCATTTTTTTTCCGCTGGCGAAGAGCGAGAAGTAACTTCGGTTTACTCCGAAAAATTAGAGAAACTTTTACAACTTGCTTTTTATTACGAAACGGAAAGAAAATTTGCCAAAGCGATTGCTGCATACCATTTAGCTTTACAAGAAACCGACCGAGATACGCGAGAATATTTTTACATTTTACTTCATCGTGGATTTTGCTATATGATTTTAGGAAAAGAGAAAGAAGCCAAAGCAGATTTATTAGCGATTATTAAAACAAAAAAAGCAAAAGATGCCTTTTCGGAGTATTACACAAATGCAAAAGAACTTTATGCTTCCTTATCTAAAAAAAGAAAAGGCGTGGGCTTAAAGCAAAAAGCATTTCAGGCATTTTCTTCTTTAAACTTTTTAAAATCCATAGACTTATTTAGTCGTATGCTCGATAAGAAACCATCTTCCTTATCGTATTTTTATAGAGGAAGATCTTTTGAAGAATTAGGAATTCGAAGTGCTGCTATTCATGACTATAAGCAAGCCATTCGAATCAATCATCCAAAGCGATATGCCATGCTAGCCAATCGACGTTTGTATATGCTTGGCCTTGTCTATACTTCGGATAAAAAATTAAAACAAAAGTTGTTAGAGGAGTCTAAAAAAATTGCAAAACACCAAAAAGATAAGTTGCTTGTTTCGAATACCACTACAAGGAAGCTTAAGCAAATCCAAAATGTTTTACCAAACAACAAATCCATTCCACTTGATGAGAGCTTGGAAAAACAAATTGATACAGAGCTAAAAAAACAGCAAACAAAACTACAAATAAAACCAATTACCGCGGAAAGGGTTACACAACATATAGACGAAGGAAAAAAATTTCCTAAAAAGCATAAAACCAAAAAAAGGATTGTAAAAGTAAAAACAATTACACAAGAAATTTTTCGGGGTGAACTCATCAAAGAAACGAAAAAAGAATTATGGATTCACACACGGTTTGGAAGAATTGTTATTCCCCAAAAAGATATTCTAGAAAAAAAGTATCAAACTTCAAAGTAAATTTTTAGTACATCCGAAAAAAAAGTAAGGGATTCTGGATATAAAAAAAGCGAAGGGGAATACTCATTTTGTTTCCATTTGCCTGAACTTCTTTCTGCAGCTACTTGGAAGTACATTTCTGTTGGCTTGTAAACAGGGATGGACAAGGGGCGCGGATACCATGTCCACGATAAAACCTGATCGGCATGAATACTACCTAGCAAGAAAAATAAGTCCGCAGGCTGCGAATCGGCAAACTCTTCTTCGAGGTCTTTTAACTCTTGTAGCAATTTAGGAATTTTTGGAAACGAAACTTGTTTTTCAAAAGCGATCCAGCGCCAATAGGGCAAGTAGCCATGCTTTTCTGCATATTGTGCTTCTTTTAAGTCAAATGTGTTTGACCTGCGAATGCGGACAGATTCAAAACCAATTTTAATTTTCTTTTGTTTAAAAAAATCTAAAAAAGCATACCATGCTTCTTCTTGCGAAAAATTAATAGCCGTTATTAAAAAAAATTTTTTATTATGATATAATTCCATTATAC
>RFJE01000270.1 GCA_003695005.1 Candidatus Hydrogenedentota bacterium
ACCTAAATCAGTTGGTTCGGCTTGTGCGCCAGTATCCGGCGTTTCGGCCACTTCACCTAAATCTCCTAGGTCCGTGGGAGCGCCTAAATCGCCGAGATCTGCTAAATCAGTTGGTTCGGCTTGCGCGCCTGTCTCTGGCGTTTCAGCTACTTCACCTAAATCACCCAGATCCATGCTTTCGGGTGCAGCTTCGGTGCTCGCTAACTCATCTAATGAGTCAATGTCAGAAAATTTATCGAGATCTACTTTAGGAGGAGCTTTTTGTTCGATTTCGATTTCTTGGTCTTCCTTTTCTTCTGCACTTTCTGTGGAGTCTGTCTCCCCTTCCGGGGGCTCTACATCCGGAATTTCTACCTGCCCGGGAGCTTTTTCAAAATCCGCAATTAACTCGCGGATCATCTCTAGTTCTTCATCGGTATATTCTACCGGCTCGTTTTTGACCTCTTCTTTGACTTTCTCTTTCGCCATCTCGAAATTTTCTTATCCTATTAACATTATCGACCGACACTAAAATTAATCAAGCCTAAAAGAAAGATATGAATAAAATAAGAATTTGTCTACTTTTTTTTGTAACCATCCCTATCACCCTTTATTCTTATTCTTCCGAGTTTCTCGAAGAAAAAAACCAAACAACAAAAATTCGAACATATTATCCACGACATTTAAATGAATTAAGACGTGCCGTGCCACCAAGAACAATTCGCTATGTGGATGCTAGTAACTATAATATCTATGGCAAGCTAATTGTACAAGGAGTTTTATTTACGTATCGCGATCCAAATGCCAAGAAAGTTTTTTGGGTTTCGAACACTGATGGATATAAACCACATCCTATGCGACGCAATCACAAAGGAGTTTGGCTGTTTATTTATGAACCGCCATTTTTGAGTGGGGAACAACCTCAACGAAATATAGAATATAAGTTTTTAGTGGATGGCATGTTCGAGACAGATCCAACAAATTCTCTTAAAAAGGATGATGGGGTGGGTGGATTTTTATCGGTTTACCAATTACAAGAACAAGATTTTATTCCTGCTACTGGTGTTCAAGTTTCTCGAAACAAAAAAGTCGAATCAAGAGATGTGTTGATAAGAATTTATGCACCAGATGCCAAAACAGCTGCTGTCGCGGGCACTTTTAATTCCTGGAACTGGGATTATGACTATATGAAAAAAACAAAAGAAGGTTATTTTATTTTACATAAAAGACTTTTGCCGGGTACTTATTATTATAAATACCGTATTGATGGAGAATGGAAAATACAAACTTTTCTTTCTGGCATGGGAAAACATGGAAAAGCAGTTCCTATTCCGCAATATACTTTAAAACACCATCCTGTTTTTGGAACTGTCATTGAACTTGTTGTCCGCTAAATGATTGATATTTTCTTGGTATCCCTTTATTTATTGAGTTTAGCAGGAATTGGCTATGCTATTCGTAAAAAAGAAAGTAGCCTTTCTGAATTTTTACTCGCAAATCGGAGTATGGCATGGCCAATTAGTTTAGCATCTCTATATGCTACAGCTGCTTCGGCACTTACTTTTATTGGAGTCCCTGGGGTTGCTTATGCAGGAGACTTTTATTATTTATCTTTAACTCTAGGGTCCTTATTAGGTCGTATTTTTATAGCTTATTTCTTACTAAAAGCATATTTTCACTTTCAAGTTTTTTCTATTTATGAGCTTTTAGAAAAGAAATTTTCTATCACAATTCAAAAAGCAGGATCTGGGATTTTTATCCTTACACGAATTTTAGCAAGCAGTGTTCGATTAACTGCCTGTGCCTTTGCAATTGCAGTAATATTAAAAATATCCATTCCTCTTGCCATTGTTATTATAGCAATGGTGGCGTTTATTTATACTTTTTTTGGTGGCATTCGTGCTGTTATGATTACAGATGTTTTGCAGTTTATTTTCATTATCGGGGGATCTATTTTAGCGTTTAGTTATTTGCTATCGCACTTTCCGGGAGACTTGAATCAGTTCCTAGAAAATGCGAATGCACAAAATAAATTTCAAATCGTTTACTGGGAATTTAACTGGAACGATCCTAAAACCATTTGGGCAGGTACTTTGTTTGGCTTTGTGGTTACATTAGCAGGGATTGGCTGTGACCAAGATTTAATGCAACGCATGTTAACGACCAAATCCTATTCTGGGGCTAAAAAAGCAATGATCTTTAGTGGAATTTTAGATATTCCGGTTGTATTCCTTTTTTTATCCATTGGAGCTCTTTTATTTGGTTGGGTACAAGAAAGTCCGGATTTACAAAAAAAGATAGCTGCACTACAACTTAAAAATGATATGATTTTCCCTTATTTTATGAAAGAAGTTTTCCCTGCTGGTCTTCGGGGCTTGTTAATTGTGGGACTATTGTCGGCTTCGCTGTCTAGTTTAGATTCTGCATTAAATGCACTTGCGTCTGTAAGTATTGTTGATTTTCCAAAACTGAAACAAAAATTAAAATCGACTTTTTCGATTCAAAACGATACAACCATAGCACGCATTTTTACAATCCTTTTTGCTATGATACTAGCTGCCGTGGCTATCTTGTTTGCCGATGCCAACTCCATTTTATGGGTTGGTTTTAAAGCCGTCGGTTATACGTATGGTCCTTTACTGGCTTTATTCTTATTTTCTATATTCTCCAAAGAAAAAATTCAGTCAAGTACAGGAATTCTTTTAGGGATTATATTATCATTTCTAATCTCTTTTTTCTCTACAAGCCTGACTCCTAGTGGCTTTGTGTTTCCATGGGAAGACTCGTTAAAGAAGCCATTGTTAGCTTGGCCATGGGGAATTGTGATAGCAACTTTGTTTATGTCACTCTGGCTGTTTTTATTAAAGAATTTTCGGCCGCACAAACCACTTTAAAACCCCTCGGGAAGAAGGAAAACGTGATAATTCTACTTTTGCAAAACATCCCGTACCAAAAGATACTCTTGCTCCCGTTACGCCATTTATAAATTCTTCTAATCCGGGATTATGAGCAATCACTAATAAGGAATCAACTTCCTTTTCGCTAACAAGGTTAAGAATGGTTTCCGCACTCGCTAAATACAGTTCCTCTGGAAATTCTGCTTTTGTAATGGTTTTTTGATCAAAAATTTTATGCAAAGTTTCTTTTGTTCGTTTTGACGGTGAGCATAAAACTCTATCTGGTTCAATTTGGTTTTTGTTACAAAAAGATTGTAAGGCTTTGCATTGCCGAATCCCTTTTTCTGCAAGGGGTCTATCAATATCTGCTAACTGGCTGTTTGACCAATCCGATTTTGCATGTCGCAAAAGATAAAGCTTCATAAGGCAGGTTTTTATTTTCTTGTTCGCGTGACAAGAACCGGTAGAAGTGTTGCTGATCTAATGGGAATGGCTAAAGAGTCTGTGCGCCAACTGTCGCACAGACTCTTTCCCTCACCAAATTTTTAATTTGGTGAGGGATGGGGGCGGAAATGCGGCTTTGCCGCATTGAAGCGTCCCGCTTGTGTGCCAACAGGAGGTTGGCGCACAAGCTCTAAAGC
>RFJE01000271.1 GCA_003695005.1 Candidatus Hydrogenedentota bacterium
CTCATCGTATCTTTTAAGTCTATTTTAAATTGTTCCTGGAAAAGATCCCTCTCCATATCCTGATGTACAGCTGTTATTACATCTTGTAATTGTAAATGATTATTTTGGTACTCGATATTTCTTACCTGAATAATCGCAAATTGTTTTTTAGTAACAGGGAATTTTTTAGGGGAAAGTACTGCCTTTGAAGCCATGTCGAGTGCAAACGATTGGATTTTTTTCTTTAGAGATAGAGCAGTCTGCTCACTTTTCATTTGAGCTACACTTAACTTTTTGTATCTTGCCGTAGAAATAAAAAAGGGGGAAGCGGCATACTTTTTAGCGAGCAAGAAAAAATTTTGTTTGTTATTTTGTCTATTCTTATATTCATGTAAAAATTTATCTGCTTTTTTTTCACCCGTTATGACAGTAAAGCGATAATCAAATGCAATTACTTTTTGGTACAAATGTTTATGAGAACCAAAGTAAGCGTAAAGTTCCGCGGGGGTAAGCTGCACTCGAAATTTTTTTGTTGGATATACTCCCTTCATCGAATAGTGATATTTTACAGCAAGGTATGATCTTGCAACAAAAGCCTCGTCGATCCATTCTACTTGCTTTTCTTTCCCGATTAATTGGAATTCTTTTAATGATAATTGATACGCTTCTTTGGCAGCTAAAAGTTCTTTTGCTAAATCGAGATATTGTTGTATTACAAAAGGTTTTGAAGTTAACAAAGCTCGATATTCACTTTTGTTAAAAACAAGATTTACATCGGCAAGGGAAATGGATTTGTCTTGAAACTTCCCGATAAAAATAGAGTTAGCTTTTTTTCTTAAAAGAACTTTCCCTTTTTGGATGATGCGATTAGCTTGAATTTCTTTTACAGCTTTTTCGCTATCAAATAAAAACCCTAAATTTAAAGCTACATCTTTCGGGGAAAAATTTTCTCCTATGTACTTTTTTCCATACCAATTTAAGCAATGGTAATAGCGTGATCTTTTTTCTCGAAAAAGATATTCATTGTAATGACTATCTTCTCGTAAATGCCACTTTAATGCTAATAGATTTTCTGCCATTAGTTTTTTAATTTCCGCTTGAGTTTTTGCCTTTGTTTTTTCGGGAAAGTAAATAAAGTGAATCCAACGAAAAGCAGGTTCATCAATTTTTTTCCAGGATGAATCAATCACAGGTTTATTGCAGGAAAACAAACATAAAAAAAAGAAGCTCATTTGAAGGGGAAAAATCAATGCATACTTATGCATGTTTAGCGGTACTTTCTTAAATCTAGCACACCTTTTTCATATAAAATAGCAATCATGGCTGCAGCGTTGTTTACTGCCCATTTTGCCGCATTGGTATAAGCATTTGTATTGGTAAGCGTGTCATATCCTGTGCGCAATCGAACATGGTATGTATGGAAAGCTTGCTCCATAAAAATCTGAGAAATAGTAGCATTATGTCCTAAATTCCGAGAGTTCGCATACGCTTTGATTTTATTAAAGTCTTCGTAGTTAGAAGCAGCGTTACCACCGGGGATTCGCGGCCCATAGTTTACATCCACATCTTCCTCATATCCACCATGGTTGTAGCCAATCGTACTCCATATATGTGATTGTTGGTTCATATCTCCTGCCCAATGCATAACAAGAGCTAGATATTTTAAATCATCTCCCGGCAAAGAGTAGTAACGTCCGCTAACTGCGGATGACTCAAAAGTACCCGAGCTAGCGGAGTTGTAATTTCTAGAAGTACCCCCTTCTAAAAACATTTCTTGAAAAAAGAAAGTAGAAGTATTATCGGCAGGCTCATAAATAATCCAGTCTTCATCTCCTTCGGTCACATGTCCTGCTCCTGGATATACGTTAGGAATTTGGTATGGATTTGGTGGTGGATCCCAACAATTACAAACTCCAAAAAAACAACATGCATCCTGACCACGGTTTCCATCTTTATCTGTCCCTTCATCTGGACAGTTTCCTGTTGTATAGACATCACTAAAGCAATTATAATTGCTTCCATTGGCAGTCGCAGATTTTTTCCCTCCATTGCCCGGCGCACCCACGGGGGTAGTAGAACCATTTTGTTTGTAATCCACGGCTGGATTGCCATTTGGCTGCGGTGTAAATTTGTTCGTGCAGTCCGTGCAATTTGGTAAATCAATCGTCATCCATGCATTATTCATGAACGTAGCTACGGTATAGTCGATGCCGACTCCAGGAAAGCCATAGTTTGCATTGTAAGAGTAACCATCATAATCATTATGATTGTTGGTAACTAAAATCACTCCTGAATCGGATACGGTTAGCAAGTTAATAAAGTGAGACCACGAAGTAAAATTATTTCGGGTAAATCCAGCATTAAACTCATAGTTCCAGGTGGTTGCATCATCCCACCAGTTGTCGCGAAAAAAATCAGGGCCAATTCCTCCGGCACGGCCAATACCTACAATGCCACACTGATTATCATTCCCTGTGGTTTGCGAACCTGTGGCATGGCCGTTCGGGTCATTATAGTCATAGCAAACATCCGAAGGACTTCCCGTGCCAGGCTCATATAAGCGGCCATTCGCTTTGGCTTTTAAGTATTCAAAAGCCCATCTCATTTGGTTGGTACCATATTGCTCCATGTAAATAAGTCCTTCCTCGGCTAAATTTTGGTGAGTTTGGTATGTAAAAGAATGAATACTTGAAGTAACAAGTAAGAATATGATTGAGAAAAGGAAAACAAGCTTCATTTCATGACTCCTAACTCAAACGTTCCGTTTTTGATTTTTAGTGCTTTGCCTGTTGGACTAGCCGGAGCAGCGATCAAACCAGAAAATGTCCCTGTTATTTTAACGGGTTGCCCCTGTGCATTATATTGAATATTTGCATCTACTTGAAAAAGGGAGCCCTGCATTTTTTTATTTACGCGAACCCCTTTTCCTTTTTTTAATCGTTCTTCACGGCTCATTTTTAACCACTTTTGTTTTCTTTCATGCTTATTTTTACCGTGTGCAAAAAGAACTGCTGGCATGAGAGCAAAGTTCATTCCTTCTGCATTTTTGTAAATTACGGTTAAGTTATGATAGCGAATATCCGAATAAATTTGTTTAGGCCAGGTTTGGCTTTTTATTTCCATTGTAATAATCATTTCTTGTCGGCTTACCCTATCCGTGGCACCGAATGTTAATCGATACATATTTTTTTGGCCGCGAATAGGTTCAATGCCAAAGCCTGCTTGTCCGCCAATTTTAACTTGTTTTTTTCCAAGGGTAAACTGAATGGCAGTTTGCTTATTTTGCGCAAACAAGCTGTTTATAAAAACAAGAAAGATAATAACTGTAAATTTGTTCTTATTCATTTTATTCCTCTCGAATCACATTAAAGTATCCATTGGTGACGGTTTTAGCCGTTGCAGCGGGGTCAATTGCTTTTAATGTCCCGCTAAACGTTCCTCGTGCAATGCCGCCTACAGCATCTATTCGAGATATGGTTAAACTGCCCGATGAATTTTGCTCATTATTG
Organism: Candidatus Hydrogenedentota bacterium; assembly: GCA_003695005.1. Taxonomy (GTDB): domain Bacteria; phylum Spirochaetota; class Leptospiria; order Turneriellales; family J094; genus J094. The sequence goes on from RFJE01000271.1 coordinate 3,489, forward strand.
CCCGCAATATACAGTAGTTTTTCTGTATTCGAATACCACGAAAGAATTAAATCATTTGTCGTCCAAGTCCCTGTTGGCGAACTTGTTTGGTTCGGTCCAATCAGGCTTACGTCAAAAATCCCATAGTCATTATTCGTGGCACCCTGTACTTTTAAGAAGTTCCAGCCTGCCGGCAAAGTTTGGTTTAAGCTTGGATTTGTGCCCGAGGCAGTTCCTAGTTGTGTTCCCGAAGGGTCGTATAATGTTAGCTTTAAGTTAACCCCACCTGTTGTGTTAACAGTAAAGGATCCAGTATTTGTTACTTGGATTGCATAAAAAACAGATCCGGTAATTCCCCACGCAGCAGCTCTTGTATCATTTTGCAGTCCTTCTTGAATCGCACCCCGTCGGCTTGCGCCGTTTACAGGTAGGGTGGTTACACGGATATCCGTAATATTAGGATTGCCGCGGTTTGGATCGTAATTCGAAGAAGGCAATAGCGAAGCAGGGATTGTCATCGGGGATGATTCATCGGCATGCAGGAAAAAAGACTCTGCAGTTTTTAATTCCGTAAAGTCGCAAGTGGCGCAGTCTCTTGCCGATAAAGTAAATCCCGTTTTTCCTGTTAAAAAGCGCTCATTGGTTTGTTTGATGTGGCCGCTAAATTTTTTATTTGTGCCATCAATTACAGCACGAATGCCGATCGGATAAAGCATAAAATTTCCAATCGACTGTGTATTGCTTGGTGGTGGCGCAGGAGCCACATTCGTGGCAGTAAAGGTGGTAGCTGTTTTTGTGGTGTCCGTTTCCCCTGTGTATTGAGATACCATGGAGCCTGTAACCGGCACAAGGATTCGAATCGGGTAAGTTTTTGTTGCAATGGCATTGATTGTAGCTGTAAAAGTACCATCGGCAGCTGCGGTTACGGAAACAGTTCCCGATTCATCGTCAATTTCAATCCGAGCAGAATCAATTCCTGTGGTAATGCCTACAGAATCATCCCAATAATCCACAACACGACCGGTTACTTTGTGGTTTCCATCTTTGTACGTAACTAGTGTAATCGGATTTGGCAAAATGGTATTGCTTCCTTCTGCGACAGAAGATACTGTGGCAGAATTATTGTTATAGTCCACAGAAGTAAAACTGACGGTGTATGATTTTCCTTTATGAAAACTATTGTTGGGTGGTGATCCTGTTCCGTTTATGGTAAAACTGCCATCGGCAGCTGTTGTAGCAGTAAGGACATTGTTATTTTCGTCGGTAACGCTTACCGTTACACCGGATGCCCCACCGCCAATGTCCGAGACAGCAGTTCCTGTAATGCTTGCATTTATATACAGTGCATAAGGGTTCGTAGAAATTGTATTATTGCCTGCAATGGTCATGTTAACTGTCGTATTGCCTGCATAATAATTGCTTTTGCTAAAGTTGACTGTGTAAGAGTAGCCTAGCCAGAAATCGGAGCTAGTTAAAATAAAGTTACCACTTGCATCGGTGGTGGTGGTTTTGACATTGCCGGCACCGTCGGTAGCACTTACCGTTACACCTGATAGTGGATTTAAGGTATGGTCATCTAATACCTGTCCTACAATATTGCCTGAATTCCTTACTAAACTTACGGGATTGCCTGTAATGCTATTACTTCCGGCATTGATGGTAGCCGAAACATCCGAACGTGTAATATAATTGGTTTTCGAAAGAGTCAGTACATACGAGCTTGTTTCTGTAAAGTCGTCGCTCGTTAAAACAAAGTTGCCACTAGAGTCGGTTGTATCGGAAATTAAATTTAAGGCACTGTCTGTGGTCGAAACACTTACACCTGCTAATGCTGTAGAAGTTGTGGCATCGAGTACTTGTCCTACAATTTGGACATCACTTTGTAAAATAGTTAGAGTATGTGTTGTGATAGATCCCTGTGTGGCATTTGTTGGGCTGCCCATGGTTAGCACAATTGTTTCAGAAAGTTCGGCTGTTGAGTCATTGATAATGTTGATGGTAATGGAGCTCGAAGTTTGGCCTGCTGGAATGGTAAAGGTGCCGGATGCTAAATCGTGGTCAGATGGATTGTTGGCTGTACCACTTACTGTAAATGGCACTGTTGTTGTAACGCCGGAAGTTGTAGAAAGCTGAACGCTTACTGTTGCAGAAGCATCACTTTCTTTTGCGCTAGAGCTTGCACTTGCAAAACTCACCGAAGGCATGGTATCATCGTCAGTGATGGTTGCAGTATGAGTGGTAATCGATCCCTGTGTGGCATTCGTAGGAGTGCCCATATCCACGACAATTGTTTCATTAGCTTCGTACAATGTATCTGTGGCAATGGTGATCGTGATGGTAGCAGAGCTATTGCCCTGCGGAATGGTAACGGGGGAATTGCTAATGGTATAGTCCGACGGAGAACTTGCAGTAGAAGAAGGGTTTACAGTAAAAGGAACGGTTACATCAACCACGGTTGGTGAGCTTAACTGTACTGTAATACTCATGGTGCCGGATTCACTTGTACTAGCTTGCGAAGCAGCCGTAAAGCTTACGCTTGGATAAACAATATCATCATCTGTGATGTTGATTGTATGAGTGGTAATATTTCCAAGGGATCCTAAGCTCGGTGTACTTAAATTTAGGATGATGGTTTCCGTTCCTTCGGTAAGGGAATCGTCGTTTAACGTAACGGTAATGTCGGCTGATAAGCTCCCTGCGGCAATGGTTACCGAAGAAGAAGGGATGCTATAATCCGCAGGACTTGTTGCTGTAGAAGTTGCATTAACCGTAAACGGGATAGCAACATCAGTATTTTGTTTTGCCGAAAGAGTTACCGTTACCAATACGGTTCCTGTTTCACTGGCCGTGGTTTGCGAGGTTGAATTAAAGCTAACCGTAAAAGTAGGAGAAGGGGTACTTTGAGTTGTTTGCGAGGTTTGTTTGTTTTCAGGGAATTCTTGTCCGCCAAAGCAATGAAAAGAAAATAACAAAACCGTGAACGATAGAAAAAAGTAAATTTGTCGCATCATGGTAAATGATCTCCGTCATTGAGTGGTATCATTTTAATTTCGCCAAGTTCTAATCGTAAATTTGGTAATCGAAAAATACCTGCACGGGTAATGCTTAAAAATCCTTCTTTTTGAAAATGAATGTTATAGCCTTCCCCGCGTTTAATCCCAAGAAGTTCTAATTGAAATGTCCCTTGTTTGTCGGTAAGGATTTTTACTTTTTCCCCACGGACAAGAGAAATGACCTGTACATTTTCCAAGGGTGAATTCGTAACGGCATTTAAGACACGGCCATTGGCTTTTCCTGTGCCTGAATTTTTTCGGTAAACAGCAGTCCCATTTTCCCATGTTGCAAGAGAATCCTGTTTACATTGCCCAAGAAAAAGAATAACCCCAATGGGAATAAAATAAAAAAATGCTCGTCGAAGAAAAAACATTGTTATTTTAATAATTATTATGGACACAGTAGAATGATAGGGGCCAAAATCGTGCTTTTTAAAAGAAAGCATATTTGCCACCTACATCCAAGCGAATGCTATAGGCAGAGTCCGATGGTAATTGCAAAACAGGGTTTTGGACTGCTTTTACATTCGAGGTCATATCATATCCAAAAGAGACTTCGCTAAAAAGGTTTATTGTCCATAAAGCAAGCTCATATCCTAATTTTATTTCCGCTGTGGCTCTAATATCATTAAACTCATTTTCAAAATTATATTTTTTTCCGGATGAATCTTCGAATTGTCCTGAAAGTTGATACCCTATTAAAAACCCAAGTCCCCCATAAAACAAAGATTTCTTATATATGTAGTAGTAATAGCCCCCTAGACCACTCGTTAAAAAATCCACACTAATTAAACCAAAATTTACGTTATAGCGATTTTGTGCATAGCCTAAATCAAAAAAAAGACCAAACCTTTTCCACGGACGGTAATCCGCTCGAATGGCTACTTCGGGGGAGTAGCCCATTTGCTTTCCGGATGTAGAAAGAATTGCCATATTGAGTCCTGTATAGGCACCTGCTAAAAAAGTTTTTGCAGGTTTTGTAGCAGGGTAGGGTTTAGGCCGTGTTTCTTGACTCAACGCTTGTTGGGTCATTATCACAATTCCAATAAAAAAAACAATCATTCGGTGGCGCATATTTTATTATGTTTTGTTGGTTCCCTACGTGCCAATTTTAAAGCATCAACTAAAGAAAAACTCTTCATATTCATCGTCATAAACTTTGCTATAGATTTTTTGTTCCGCTATCATTTTCCGTAAAACCGATTCCGTCATCGCTAATGCTGTATGGAAAAGAGCACCGGACGAAACTTTCGTTCCCATGGCAGATTCCATAAGATCTAAGAGTCCCATTGGCTTTTCTTTTAATCGGCGTAAAATTCCATATTCTAGTATATTTAAAGTTTTTAAGATGGTTTTAATTCTCTTTGCAGGATTTTTGATTTCCTTACCATGTGCCGGAAAAAAACGGTATTCTTGAAATTTTTTTAAGTGATTCATTGTCCGAATATATTGTATCAAATCTCCATCAAGTTGCGAGTAAATGGCTGTCAAGTTTCCGATAATTAAATCCCCTGTAAATATCCACTTTTGTTTGTGTTCGATAGGTGTTAAGTGCCATTTGCTATGTCCGGGAGTTTCGATAACTTCAAACTGGAATTGGCCGGTTTCAATGACATCTCCATGTTTTAAGTGATGGTCTAAATGAATAAAGTTATCTCCCACTTTGCCAATGGCTGGATTTTGGAAACGTCGCATAAATCTTTTATGATTTTCTAGGGAACGGTGAATTCTTTTGGATCGAATTTCTTTATCTCGAAACGCAAGCTTTAAAAGACGTGCGGTATCTTGTGCCCAAATTTCTTGGTCGGCTAAATAATCAGGAATATCCTTATCCATTTGGTAATGTCCCATGGTTTGCACGTTAGCGTAGCGCCGAATTAAGAACCCACCGGTAATGTGGTCAATATGTGGATGAGTATAAAACAAATAATCAATCTTGCGAAAAGAAAGCCCAAGATAGTTTAAGGAAGCTGCTAAATGTCGGATCGATTCAATATATCCCGAATCAATCAACATATTCTGTTTATCCCGAATTAAATAAACATGATTTGGTGAGTAAAAAGGTTGTGGTACGGTAATTTTAAATAAGGAAGGTGCTACTTCTTCTACTGCAATATTCCCTTCTAATAGTTTCATAAAAACAGAATTAACCCTCTATTTTAAATTGTTCCACATCACGTAAAGGATTTCGTGAGGGTTGGCGGAAAACCCGCCAAGCCAGAGATACGGCGAAACACCGTATTGCTGTCCCTCACCTTTTTCTACGAAAAAGGTGAGGGAAAAAATAGGGAAAAAAGGCTTGCTCGTGCTCAAATCTCTCCCCCCCTCATCTTTGTTACATAAGGACATTACTTTGAACAAAATTTCAAAATGGTACAAAAATGCGCGGAAATAAAAAAATCCTGCAATTTTTTATCATCAAGGAAGAATTAAGTGCTTACCATTTTAGGGAGAGATGGTCTATTTTTAGATGAAGGAAAAGCCTTACAACTGATTAGTATTGATATTTAGCACAATGTATATTTAAAGAATTCCATTTTCTTTTAAGTCGGATTTACTAAGGCCTGTAATACGCAAAATAGTGCTTAAGTCAAAATTATCTTCTTTCATACGGCGAGCTGTTTCAATAGCTTTTTTGTACTCTCCCTCTTTTAATCCTTCCATTTTGCCTTCTATTTTGCCCTCTTCTTTTATCTGTTCTGCTAATGTTAATTCCATTTTTTCTACCTCCTTCGCTTGAATTTCTTTTATTACTTTTTCTAGC
>RFJE01000272.1 GCA_003695005.1 Candidatus Hydrogenedentota bacterium
ACTCCTCGATATTGCAACTCTGCACTAGCACCATTATAACCGCTCCCGGGGTTATCAATCACAATATCAATAAGCTGACCGGCAGTGTAATTTGTAGGATAAAGCTGATTCCCCGGGCTATTGGGATCATCCGCTAAGGTAAGAGCATAGTAAGATCCTGTTTTTTTTAGCTGTAACCAAGAAGGCAGTCCCGTTACTTTCCAAGTATAAGCATCGGTTTGCCCTGAATTTCGCGTTCCTCCAGTGGCTTTTAAGTAAACCAAATGAGAATAGCCATCCGGGATACTTTCTCCCGACCTTTGCTGGAAAAAGTAAATATATTTTCCAACTGCTATAAAACTACCACCTGTAAAATATCCATTGCTGTAAGTAATAACCACATCTCCGGTGGCAAGCCCAGGAACAGCTTCTTGCTCGACATTCACGCTTTTTCCACAAGAAAAGAATAAAATTCCAGATAAAACTGCTACTAATACAAACTGCTTCATTACACTATTATGTATTTTGATTGGATTTCGTGCCATTTTTTTAAAAATAAGCAAATAAGCTTAAATATGCTTTTACCTCAGGATGATACGAAAAGTTTCGGTAAAAATGGAGCCTTAACATGACTAAATTTCGGATTAACTCTCGTTCCAGTTCCATAACTACAAAGTGATTGTTCTTTGAAAAGTCTTTCCACTGCTGCCAGCTTTTAATAGATTCCGTTAAATAAGAAATATAAAGGACATTTTTTTGAAGCAAAAAGCGGTAACCTGTTTTTATAGATCCAGCACTATTACTTTCATAAAGAGACGCAAAATAAAAACCGTTTTGCTTAGGCTTTACCTGCAAAGAAAAACAAGCCATACCATATTGTTGTTCCTCACGAAAAGCAAAAGCTTGGTTTACATAGCCAAACGGAGGAACTGTTTTTTCCTTAAGACAAGAGGAAAGTTGCCATAAATACTCATGTGTCTGAAAGCCAGCACCGAATTGAACTCGATAAAAAGCTTGAGAAGATTGTGCACCAGCTTCTACTTTTCCAGTTACAAAAAACGATTTTGATAACAACAAAGTAGTAGATACATTTCCTTGATAAAACGAAAGTTTTTGATACTGATCTGCATCGAAAAACACATTTGCGCGAAAAGTTAAAGAAGAGAAGGTTTTAGAGTATCCGCCAAGCCACTGATCTGAATTTTCTATTTTATTACTACTCAAAAACCAATTTTGATCCACTGTCGCATCCCCTGCAAACCAAAAAGATCCAGGCATTGGAAGATCAGGATCTACCAGCGCTAGATAAGATTCCCAGGTATCTATAGGGATTTTTTTTATACTACGTGTATATATACCAAAAGCTAAATTTTCTTTTTCATACGAAAGCTCTTGCAAATATAAACTTGCATACTTTTTGTCCGATAAAAAAGAGAAGGTTTTACTTGGGTTCTTTATCGCAGGCAAAAGCCACATACCCTTTCCCAATTCTTTCGTAAACCAAACCGGAACAACGGGATGGAAGTAAAAAGTCCCCTTCCAAACCGGAAAGGGCATCGCTACACCAATCATACTGCCAACCGCAAACTGCTGATTCGATTGTAACAAGGCAGGCCCAAATTCCCAAACAGGAACTCGTCCATAGAGGGGGATCGTGAAAAAAAGGACTCCCATGATTTGCCATTTTTTTAGCGGCATGAAATCTTTGTTTAAAACAAGCTTGTGCTGTAAAGAAGGACAAAAAACAAGTTTCTTCTTTTCGAGATGTTTCTAAAAACAGTTTAGGAAATAGTGAAAAAGCTCATTAGCTTTCTAATCTTGTTTTTCGTCGGCATTGCAGCTGTCTTTGTTTACTTAAGCATCCGTTTAACTTTTGTCTATGAAAGTAAAATTTATTATGCCGCGGCCAAAGTTCCCCCAATCAAGGCAACGTTAGTTCTTGGGGCGAGTGTTAAGGCAAATCACCAGCCATCTGGGATATTAAAGCAGAGATTAGATGCGGCAGCAAAACTTTTCTTCTCGGGACGTACCGAAAAACTCATTTTATCGGGGGATAGTACGCGGGAATATTATGACGAAGTGAATACTATGAAAAGTTATTTGCTTTCTAAAAAAATTCCTCCGGAAGTAATTTTTCTAGACCACAGCGGGATTCGTACCCTTGACTCCGTCTATCGAGCCAAGAATAAATTTTTATGCAATAAAATCATTATTGTTTCTCAAAAATTTCACCTTCCTCGTGCGCTTTATTTAGCTGATAAAGTTGGGCTAGAAGCCGTAGGTTTTTCTGCCGATGCAAAAGATGCTCCTACCAATAAAATGATTTTATTCCGAGAGATTTTTGCGCGCGGACTGGCTGTAATCGATACTTTTTTAGGCAGAGCTTATCGAATCCCTATTGGTAAAAAAATTTCACTTGACTTAGATGGTCGCATTACTTGGAACTAGCTTCTAGCTGTTGAATTCTTTCATTTAAACGATTAATGAGACGTCGATTTTCTAAATTTTGCCGAAATTTTTGTAAAAGAGACGCAATATCATCTTTTAAAGTGTCCATATTCCAGGGTTTTTCAATATAACGGCTTAATCCGCCATAATTTAATGCATTCATGGCAGATTCTAAACCAGCATGACCGGTTAACAAAATTTTAAAGGCATCGGGTAAAATTTTATGAGCTTCAATTAAAAACTCATCTCCTTTCATCCCTGGCATAACCTGATCTGATATAATCAGCTCAATGGTAGCGTTTTCTTTTTGCAAAACTTGAATTAAATCAAGCGCTTCTTCGGCTGAATTCGCTGTTAAAACTTCATGGTGTTCAGAAAAGTGTTCTTCTAATTGCTCTTTCAGTGTCTCTAAAACACTGACTTCATCATCTACACAAATAATAATTCCTTTCTCTTCCATGAGAGTACTATGCACTAAATTGATTTCATTTGTGCAAGTTTTTTTCTGAATATTATTGAGAAATTTCCCAATCTAACACTTTCCTTCTTCCTAAAACAGGGTTTTCCATGATACCAAAACCATGGGAATCAATACCAATCAACTGCCACAAATAGCCCTCTATTTTTTTTTGACTATTTAAATTCACAAGCCTGCTTTTGTATAGTTCAATTTCGTTTTGATTTAAAAGTGGATCTTCGTAGAATTTTTGATAAAGCTTTAAAAAAAGTTTTCTTTTTAATTTTACATAAGCCACAGGATGGCTTAAAATTTGCTTTAACGAAATCGCTTCTGGTAAAGCATTTTCGCTATTGATATTGATTCCAATCCCAATCAGAAGTACATCATCCTTTGGTTTTTCGCATAAAATACCTGCTAATTTTTTACCATTGTATAAAATATCATTTGGCCATTTTACGCTGCAAGAAATACTGAGTTCTTCTTCGAAAAACGTTAGTAAATAAGTTGCCGTTATTACGGGCCAGCCAATTTGTTCTTTTCGATGAACCACACATGTAAAAGTAAAATCTTGAAAAGGAGTACTATGCCAGCTTCTACCGGATCGTCCCCGACCTGCTGTTTGAAAAGGGGTATCAATAATATGAACAGGTAGTGCAGGATTTGTATTTATCATATCAAAAGCAAATGAGTTGGTACTTTTGCAAGTAGGTAGGGATAAAACAATCAAAGTTATTTCTTTTTTTCGACCACTTCTTTAATCC
>RFJE01000273.1 GCA_003695005.1 Candidatus Hydrogenedentota bacterium
CTACATTGATATTCGAAGAGCTTGGACGCCGAATAAAGGTGGCTTTGCGATTAATATTTTTGGCTTAAATTTAGGAGAAATAAAGCCATTTAATCGGGTTTTAGATTTTGACCTTCGTGTATACTATACGGTTATCGGAGGTAACAACGAAGATTTCTCTTATACAAAAGGTGCAGAAATTATTCGAACAGGAACAGGTCGAGATAGTTCGCCGAAATCTGGTAGTGCAAGTATTTATGGGGATGCTGGTTACCAAACTGGTATGGTAGCACTAAAAGGCTATGGCTTTACTTTTTCTAAATACGGTACAAAAGATAAAAATAATCATTTAGGGCGATACATCGGTGGTTTACAATTTAAAGTATCCGATTCCTCTTATTCCTCTTCGCTAGGGAAGTTAACATACAATTACTCTATGCAAGTTTGGGTACCGGATACAGTAGTGAATACCAATGTAAGCTATTCTTTAAAGCCAATTTTATTGCAGTTTAATTCTGCTAGTAAAGCAGGAAATAAGTCCGCAACGGGTTCGCTCTGCATCAACAGCAATGGTGCACCCTTTTTCTCTGTATGGAAAAAATGTGGAAGTGGGGATAAAGGTCCCGAGCAAAGCGAAGACATTGTAAATATCGCAGCACCATGAGTGAAGTCCGTTTCCTCTACTTTGACCTTATCTGGGGCAATTCCATCGCCCTAGATACTTTTATCCGTCGATTTGGGATTTTTAAAAGCATAAAAATTATCCTGGCTGTAGAGTGGAATTTAATGTGGAATCATCCATTCCGAGAGTTAAATAAAGAAAATCCCCCTGATTTACAGGCCAAATTATCGCAAAAACAAATGGCACCTCTCATTGTCTTAGATAAGGTTTTACAAAAAGAAAACTACTCGAAAGAAGAGAGGCTTGCTTTTTTATCGGAGCTTTCAGCAAAAGTAGCAAAAGCTTTTTTAAACTTTAATATCCCTGCACTTTCGTATGCAGTCTGGCAAAAGAAAACACGATACCAAAAAGAACGGTTTTTGCACAATTTAGTAAATCGGTTTTTTAATGCAAAGGGAGAGGCAAAGCTGTCCGACGATGAGCAAAGCTTTGAATATCCTGTAAACTTTTGTTATTTCGCTTATTATGCACATAAGCTAAACGTTATTCATTTAGGAAAGTTATTTTGTCAGACAGATAAACTTTTTTTTGAAGAAGAGCGCCCCGAAGTGCAATTTTATCGGAGCAAAACTTTAATGGAAGGTAAACCATATTGCGACTTTCGTTTTCAATGGAAATCAAACAATAAATATACAAGCAGCGATTCTCGGCGTTTCGCCGAGAATCGCTGAAATCGAATTAAAAATAGGACAAAAAGGCCTGCTAGTGCTCAAACAGTCCTCGCTTAATGCTGCGGATCTGCGCCTAGCAGGCCTTTTTGTCCTTCATCGAGAATTGCTGATATACAAGTACGGTACTGATTCAATAAACTTACCAATTTTTGTTCATCCATTCCGTGTAAAAAGCAGGAAATGTTTGGCTTACAATACTTTTTCGTAATTCATCCATAAACTGCTTCATAAAAAATAAATTATGATAGGTACTCAATCGCAAAGCTGTAATTTCTTTTACTTTATGTAAATGTCGTAAATAACCGCGGGAGTAACGCTCGCACACATAACAATGGCACTTTGTGTCAATAGGATCTTCGCTAAACTTTAAACGTTCTGATCTTAAGTTTAACTTCCCTGCTGATGTAAAAACTTGACCATTGCGAGCATTGCGTGTTGGCAAAACACAATCAAACATATCAGTTCCCATTTTAACGGCATCTAGAATTTCGGGGATGCTTCCAACCCCCATTAAATAGCGTGGCTTTTCTTTTGGAAGAATTTCTAAACAGGCTTGCAAGCTTTCGCGAAATTCTGTTTTTTTTTCACCAACACTTAATCCGCCAACCGCATATCCAGGTAAATCTAAACTAGAACAAAATTCAGCTGATTCTCGCCTTAACTGTAAATCTGTCCCCCCCTGTACAATTCCAAAAAGGGCCTGCGTCTGTGCATAGCCACTTTGTAGCCAATAGGTTTTACTTTGCTGTAACCAATCATGTGTCCGCAACAGCGCTTCCTTCAGGCGAGATTTTTCTGCAGGATAAGGTGCGCAGTCATCTAATGGCATTACAATGTCGCTTCCGAGCGCATGCTCAATATCCAATGTTTTCTGTGGTGTAAAAAAGTGCTTGCTGCCATCTAAATGAGAGCGAAATTCCACACCATCTTTATGATACTTTGTTAATTGCGAAAGGGAAAAAGCTTGGAAGCCACCCGAGTCCGTTAAAATGCCTTTGGAAAACGAGATAAATTTTTTTAAACCACCGAATTTTTTTATTACTTGTTCCCCAGGACGTAAATAAAGGTGATATGTATTTCCTAAAATTAAAGAAAACCCTAAATGGTCTAAATCATTGCTGTCGAGTGTTTTAACAGAACCCCGTGTGCCTACGGGCATAAATACAGGGGTTAAAACTTTGACCCCACTGGGTAAAAGTAAAATTCCAGATCTTGCGTTATCATTCGTATTTTCTACCTGAAAAGAGAAGTTCATTTAAGTCCAGTGTTCGTTGGTTTGCGGTGTACCTAAAAGAAAAACATGATCGCCTTCTTGTAAAATTTCTTTAGCAGATGGGGCAAACATTAAATCTTTACCAGGTCGCTTAATGGCCACAATTAAAAATCCGTTTTTTCGGAAATCGGTTTCTCGAATTGTTTTACCTAAAAAAGGATCTTCTTTTACCACGCGATGCACAGAAAACTCCAAACCAAAATCCTTTCTCCCTAAAGCAACTTCTACAAATTCAGCAACTTCAGGATTTAATAAACTTCTTGCCATTTGTTTGCCACCTGCAGCATAGGGGGAAATTACTTTATCGGCGCCTGCCTGTAGCATTTTTGGCCGAGTACTTTCCATAGAAATACGAGTTTCAATTCGAATTGTAGGATTTAATCTTCTCGCTGAAAGCACTACAAATAAATTATCTGCATCGGTTGGCAAAACAGAAGCAAGGCCGATGGCTTTTTTTATCCCTGCTTTCAGAAGAGTTTCTTCTTCCATTGCATCGGCGTCTAGTACAAGCCAATTTGTTTCCTTTTGGCTTACGAGTGAATCAGGATTGTTCTCGATAATAATAAAGGGAACATTTTCCGCTTCAAATTCGGTTGCAAGTGCATAAGCAAATCGGCCCCCGCCACAAATAATATAATGGTTCTCTAAATTTTTTAACCTTTCTTCCATAATCCGTTTCTCCATGAGTTCACGAAAACTTGTTTCTAAAATAATTTTCGCTAAAGAATTAATCGCAAGACCATAAAAAATAACACCACCTAATATAATAAAAATAGTAAAAACTTTCCCTGCTTCGCTTAAAGGTTTTACTTCACCAAACCCAACAGTTGTAATGGTGATGGTCGTCATGTAAAGAGCATCTAAAAATGAATAATTCTCTAATAAGTGATATCCGAGACTTCCAATAAACAACAAGCTTACTAAAAAAATGACAGGTTTTAAAATACGGCCAAGAGTTAAAAAAAGAGGAACGGATATGAGCTTAAATTTGTTATGCTGCAC
>RFJE01000027.1 GCA_003695005.1 Candidatus Hydrogenedentota bacterium
AAATAAGATAATGCTTCGCCATACTCTTTGAGTTCGAAGTAAGAACGCATAATACGAAGCATAGCAAAAACAGCTTCGTTATTATTTGTAGCTTGTTTACGAGCTTTCTGAAAATACTTTAACGCCATGGAAAAATTTTTTTGTTTGTAATAAAGCTCACCAAGTTTTATGAGCGCTTCTTTTGCAGGATCGCTGTTTGCAAACTTATCTAAAATGGTATGATAGGCTTCTAATGCTTTTTCAAGTCGTTTGTGTTTTTCATATAAAATTCCAAGAGAAAGCAATGCATACGGTGTTTTACGATGCTTCGGATATTTCTCGATAAACTTTTCAAAAAGGCGCAAAGCTTTTTTGCTCTTCTTTAACTTAAAATAAGTTTGTGCTTGCCAATAAAGTCCGTCTGCATAGTAAGAGCTTTCTGGAAAATCTCTAAGGAAAATTTCGATTGCGTCCCTAGCAGCTTCGTAATCTTCCTGATAAAAAAAAGTAAGCGCTAAAAAATAAGATGCTTTGTCGGCATATTCTCCATAAGGATCAGTATCTAAAATTTCTTGTAATAAAATTCTAGCGGATACATAATTTTTTTCTTTTAGAGCCGAGCGCGCTAAATCCCATAACGAAGAGACTTCTGCAGAATATAAGCACCATGTTAAAAAAAAAGAAAATAGGAAAGTTTTTCTCATCATAACTTTCCGACTTTTTGTTGTCTCTTACAATATATATCGAGATAAATCATTATCCTGAAGAACATCTTTCAATTGATCATCTACATATTTTCTATCCACGGTAACTTCTTTTCCAGCAAACTCATCACTGTAAAAAGATACATGTTCGAGTACTTTTTCTAAAATGGTATGCAACCTGCGAGCACCTGTGTTCTCATGCTTTGAATTCATTTCCACGGCCACTTCGGCAATACGCTCAATACCATCCGTGGTAAACTCCAATGCAATATTTTCTGTAGAAAGAAGCGCTTTATATTGTTTTGTGAGAGCATTTTTAGGTCTTGTTAAAATTTCCATAAAGTCGTTTTTTGTAAGAGCTTTTAGCTGCACTCGCAAAGGAAAGCGACCTTGTAGTTCGGGAATTAAATCCGAAACCGATGCTACATGAAATGCCCCTGCTGCAATAAACAAAATATGATCCGTCCTTACTTGTCCATGACGAGTGTTGACCGTCGTACCCTCTACAAGGGGTAATATATCTCGTTGCACACCTTCGCGAGATACATCCGGTCCTCCTTTCGAGGCTCGAGCTGCAATTTTATCAATTTCATCAATAAAGATAATTCCATTTTGTTCAGTACGCTCAATAGCTTCTTCTTTAATAGCATCAAAATCGAGTAGTTTTTCCATTTCTTCTTCAATTAAAAGTTTGCGAGCTTCTCGAATAGGAACTTTTTTTTCTGCCTTTTTTTTCGGGAATAAATCGCCTAGTGCATTTTGCATTTGGCTTTCAATATCTTCCATTCCTGGAAATGCCATGATGTGCATGGATAGGCCTTTGCTGGCTGGTACATTAATTTTAATTTCTCTATCTTCTAAATCACCATTAGCGAGCTTTGTACGGAAAATTTTTCGCACATATTCCATATCTTCTTCTTGCTGCGGTTCTTCTTCCTGGTCCTTCTTTTTACCTGCAATCGAAGATAAAAGGTTATCTAAAAGGTCCTTGTCCTCTTCGGTTTCTTTGTCTTCTCCGGAGACTAAAATGTTAATAATACGCTCTTCAGCAGCTTTTTCTGCTTTTTCTCGAACTTTTTTTTCATGCTCCGCCCTTACCATTTTTAAGGCATAGTTTAATAAATCTCGTACCATGCTTTCTACATCGCGACCAACATATCCGACTTCCGTGTACTTTGTTGCTTCTACTTTAATAAAAGGTGCTTTCACAAGCTTGGCAAGTCGTCTTGCAATCTCTGTTTTACCAACTCCGGTCGGACCCATCATAATAATATTTTTAGGGTGAATTTCTTCCTGGATAGGGTCTTCTCCTAAAGCCAATCTTCTGACTCGATTGCGAAGAGCAATGGCTACGGCTTTTTTTGCTTCCTCTTGACCAATGATAAACTCATCTAACTTTTGAACAATTTCTTTCGGGGTTAAGCCTTCCATTACTTGTCTCCTTTTACAGTCTCTAGTATCACTTGGTCATTGGTATAGACGCAAATTTCGGATGCGATCTTAAGAGATTCTTTTGCAATTTCCTCTGCAGAAAGTTTTGTATTTCTATATAAGGCACGAGCTGCTGCCAAGGCAAAATTGCCCCCCGAGCCAATAGCAACAATTTTTTCATCGGCATCTACCACATCGCCATTTCCTGTAAGCAGCAATAAATCATTCCCATCGGTTACAATCATCATGGCTTCTAGCCTGCGTAAAATTCGATCGGTACGCCAATCTTTCGCTAACTCTACAGCCGACCGCATTAAATTGCCACCATAAGCTTGTAGTTTGCTTTCAAACAATTCTAATAGGGTGAAGGCATCCGCGGTAGCTCCGGCAAATCCGGCAAGAACTTTGCCATCATACATACGACGCACTTTTTTAGCAGTTCCTTTTAAGATAGTAGAACCCGTAGAAACCTGTCCGTCACCTGCCATCGCCGTGATGCCATCTTTTTGTACAGCGACAATGGTTGTTGAATGCCATTTTTCCATAACACAACCTTAAAATTAAAAGACAAGCTGTACAGTTTGTTTCTGTGAAACATAATTCTATGGAACCAGCGATACGGCGAAACGCCGCAAAAGCTGAAATGGAACTCTTTACAGTTTCGCTCAAAAGGAAAAAGCAACCTATGCTTTCCTTAACGGAAAAAGAGTTTCTCGAGGTAGCCACAAAATTTAATGTAATTCCACTTGTGCGTTCCGTTGTACTAGATTTAGAAACTCCGGTAGGGCTTTATATTCGATCCGGTGCATGGCGAACACCTTATTCTTTTTTATTAGAGTCGGTAACTGGTGGCGAAAATCTTGGTCGATATAGTATTTTAGGTACACAAGCTTATGCAATTGTATCAGGAAAAAATCACGAATTTTTTGTAGAAAAAAATGGCCGGAAGAAAAGCTTAAGCGCTAAAGATCCAATTGAAGCATTACGCGAAGCTATGCAGTCATATCGTTTATATGAAGATCCGAGTTTATCGGGATTTTATAGTGGTGCCACAGGATATTTTTCGTATGACATGATTCGCTATTATGAGACAATTGAGTATGATACTCATAATTTAGATCCGGAAAAACGAAAGCCTAAAAAAATGCAAGATCCGCTAAAGCTACCGGATTTAGTGTTTGTTATCCCGCAGCAAGTTATTTGGTTAGACCATGCCATGGGGAAAATGAACATCATCGAAAATATTTTTATTGAAGAAAACGAGATTCAAGAAAAGGAAAGTTTACAGAAATTGTATCACAATGCAACAGAAAGAATCAATAAGCTAATAGAGAAAGTTTCTTCCGATAGCGAGTGGAAAGAATTTCGTAAGCATATTCCTAGAACTCAGGCAAAAGCCCAATGGACTTCTAATGTATCACGAGAAGAATATGCGAACATTGTAGAAAGGTGCAAAGAATACATTAAAGCAGGAGATATTTTTCAGGTCGTGCCTTCGCGCCGCTTTCAAACATCGTTTGACCATCACCCTTTTTTCTTATACAGAGGCCTAAGAGCAACCAATCCTAGTCCTTATATGTTTTATTTAAATTTTCCCGAGGGAGTTTTAGCGGGTAGCTCACCCGAAATTCTTGTAAAGAAAGAAGGGAATGAAGTTATTTTACGCCCCATTGCAGGCACCATTCATAGAGGTAGTTCTCCAGCAGAAGATGCCGCTCTTAGCCAAAAACTTCTAAGTGATGAAAAAGAAATTGCAGAGCATGTTATGCTTGTAGATTTAGGACGCAACGATGTTGGTCGCGTTTCTTTGTATGGTAGCGTACATGTAGATGAACTCATGGTGATTGAAAAATACTCTCATGTTATGCATATTGTCTCCAATGTACGAGGCCGCATTCGCCCCGACTTTGATGCTTATGATTGCTTAAAAGTAGCTTTCCCTGCAGGGACAGTTTCCGGTGCGCCAAAAGTAAGAGCCATGCAAATTATTGAGGAAATGGAGCCCGAAAAAAGAGGATTTTATGCCGGTTGTGTTGGTTACTTTTCCTTAACAGGGGATATGGATACAGCAATTACATTGCGGTCTATTTTGTATAAAGATGGTATTGTATATGTACAAGCCGGTGGTGGGCTTGTTTACGATTCAGACCCTGAGAAAGAAAATCAGGAAGTGGAAAATAAAGCAGCGGGCCCTATGAAAGCAGTTCAAATGGTCCTAGATGGTGAGTTTTCTCGCACATGGAAGGAGGAAGCATGATATTTATTTTAGATAATTATGATTCCTTTACTTACAACATTGTGCAATATGCCGGTGAGTTTACTCCGAATTTACACATTGCTAGGAATGATAAAATAGCTGTGCAAGAAGTTTTGCAGATGCAGCCAAAGGGGATCATTATTTCGCCGGGGCCAAAAACCCCTAAAGAAGCCGGCATTTCTTGTGATTTAATCCAAGCTGCTGCAGGAAAAGTCCCTATTCTTGGCGTTTGTTTAGGTCACCAAGCCATTGGTGAGGTTTTTGGAGCAAATGTCATTCGAGCACCCGAAATTAAACATGGGAAGACAAGTACCATTCGCCATTTTAGCTCAGCCATTTTTCAAGGAATCCCCGAAGAATTTTCTGCTACAAGGTATCACTCTTTAATTGTGGATCGAGAAACATTACCAAAAAACCTTAGAATTACTGCAGAGACATCCGATGGACTCATTATGGCATTAGAGCACGCTGAACTTTCCCATGTTTATGGAGTACAGTTTCATCCAGAATCCATTTTAACACCGGAAGGACTCAAGATCATTCAAAACTTTATTCGTCTTTGCAACTAAATTAGCACCAAGTCAGGGACAAAGTTACAGCTCACTTAAAATGGCTTTTGTCATTTCTTCGGTGGTTAATGATTTTTCCCCTTGTTTTGCCAAATCCTTTGTACGAGCTCCTTTTGTAATCGCAGCACGAACTGCCTGCTCGATACGACTTGCTTCTTTTTCAAGCCGACATGTATAGCGAAGCATTAAAGCCGCCGATAAAATTTGAGCAATTGGATTTGCAATTCCTTGGCCTGCAATATCAGGTGCTGAACCACCCGCAGGCTCATACAAACCAAAAGAAAATCCCTTTTTTCCCCATCCCGACTCAGGGGATCCAATGGAAGCAGAAGGCAGCATTCCAATAGAGCCCGTAATTTGAGATGCTTCATCTGATAAGATATCCCCAAATAAATTACCACAAAGGACTACATCAAACTGAGTTGGTTGACGGATAAGTTGCATGGCAGCATTATCCACATAAAGATGAGTTAATTCCACATCGGGATAATTGCTGTGAACTTCAGTAACGACTTCACGCCATAATACGCTACTCGAAAGCACATTAGCTTTATCAATACTGTGAACTTTTTTATTTCGGCTTCTAGCTGACTCAAAAGCAAGTCTTGCAATGCGCTCAATTTCATATCGCTTATAGCTCATCGTATCATAAGCTTCTTCGTTTGCACCGCTTCCCCGTTTACCTTTTTCTCCAAAATAAACATCTCCTGTGAGCTCTCGCATAATTAAAATATCTAAACCATTTTCCACTAAATCGGGACGCAAAGGCGAAGCATCTTTGAGCTCGGGATAAATGACCGCAGGACGCAAATTTGCAAAAAGCTGAAAGTGCTTCCGTAATGGTAACAGAGCAGCTCTTTCAGGCTGTTCTTTCGGTGGCAAGGATTCCCATTTTGGGCCACCGACAGAACCAAATAAGATCGCATCGGATTTTTCGCAAAGCTCAAGCGTTTCTTGTGGTAGGGCTGAGCCTGTTTCATCAATGGCGATCCCCCCAACAAGAGCTTCCCTAAAATGTAATGTAGCACTAGAATCTTTTAATACAGCATCTAACACTTCTAAAGCCGATTTCATGACTTCAGGACCAATACCATCACCACTTAAAACCGCAATTTGAAATTCCATGATTTACAATTTAAGTACGAAATACTGTGTAAAGGGAATTCATCACGGATTCAAGTTCTAAATACAAGCCTCTTTCCAAGCATACTTGACAGGTTAAAGTAAAAAAGGGAAATACCCTTATGTTTAAGCAAGTTAAAGTTCTATTTTTGTTTAGTATCAGCTTTTTCCTTTTTGCTCAGCCTGCAAAATATTCGGATAGCAAACTAGATCTGATCCAAAAGGAGGGATTGATTCGGATTGCAGTAGCAAAAAATTATCCCCCTTTGAGCTATCAAAAAAACGGCAGTGTGCATGGATTAGAAATTAAAATGGGAAAAGCACTGGCAAAATTTTTACAAGTAAAAGTAAAATTTTTTCCGATGAATTTACGAGAAGCATTAGCTGCGTTACAAGATGGGAAAGTGGATCTTATATTATCAGGTTTAAGTCGATCGTTAGAAAGAGCACAAAAAATTTGGTTTTCTCGGCCTTATTTAATGGTCTCGCCGGCTGTGCTAGTGAATAAGAGATTCTTACCTCAAACAAAATTTGGGGATGTGTTTGAAGAAAAACCTTTTTTAACGTTATGGGATTTAAAGCGAATACCTGATTTTGTGTTTGGTTATAAAAAAGGATCCGTGTATGAAATTCTTTTAAAGAGTGAGTTTCACTCGCATGAAAGTAAAGGTTTTTCTAACAACCAGCTTGGTATAAAAGCGTTATTAAACGGAGACATCTACGGCTTCGTACACGACTCGGTGTATTTAGATTACTTATACGAAAAAAATCCAAGTTGGAAGAATCGGTTTAAGTTATTGCAAGGTGGTTCACGTTTAGAGCATATTTGTGCAGGTTTACCCTTTGGGGCAATTTACTTAAAAAACCAAGTGGATACTTTTATTTTAGAAATAAAGCGGACTGGCCAACTGGACAAGTGGTTAAAAGAATCAAAATAGGAGGAATTTGTGTTTTTGCGTAAATTTGTTTTATTTACGATTGTTTTCCTTGGTATATTTTCTACTGCTATTTATGCGGAAGAATTAGCTCTCGATCCGAATTTAAAAAATTTACGACTATCTGGTTTTTTACGCACGCGGTATTGGAGCTATTTCTCTGAGTCGGCTATTGATAAATACGACCCATCGAAAGGTCCGAAGCCATATGAGCAAGCAGATTATATGGACCTTTTTTTTCGAAGTCGATTTCATTTACTTGTGAATCGAATTGTCAGTTTACATTCTGTTTTTGACATTGGAACTTTGCATTTAGGACAGACTAGTGATACGCGATTAGGTACGGGAGGAATTAACTTAAAGACACGAAACTTATACATGAATTTTCGCTGGATGAAAGGGTCGCCGGATGGTATAATTCGCATTGGACTCATGCCGTTTTCTTTGCCAAGGGGTCATATTTTAGCAAAAGATGCAGCAGGTATTAAAATTGAGCATCGGTTTGCACACGGGAAAGTGCGACCGTATTTTTATTTTATTAAAGCTGTGGAAAACTCACTTCCGAATGCAGATAAGTTTGGAGATTTTGAAAATCATAATTTCAATGATGCCAACATTTACATTATTGGGAATAAATTTGCCATTGGACAAAGCTTTGATGGCGAGGTGTATTATACTCTTTTGGATGATAAGAACAATGGCTTAGAAGATACCCCCCCGATGCAACGACCAAAACTTTTACACTGGATTGGACTGGATTCTCGGTTTCAGTTTGGTACGTATGAGTTAGGTTTTAGTGCCATTGGAAACTTTGGAACAATCCATGTTTTATCGGGTAGTCAGTCTGTTCGCCGAGAAATTCAGGCTGGTTTAGGAGAGATTTCTATTTCGAAGCAATGGACAGATTTTAGTTTAAGTCTTGTTTCGGTCGCAGCGACTGGTGACCCTTCCGACGAAGAAGCAAAAGATAGCTTTCAATCTATTGGCGCTTCTTATGGTTTAAGTAAAATTGCAGTGGATAATTCAGGTGGCCTTTCTTTACGATCTTCGGGAAAAATGTATGGTTTAAATGGAAACGGTATTGAAGGCGAAGCTGTTTTTCTAGGTACTTTATCCTTAAAACTATCTTATTATTACTATCTTACCTTGCGTGATTTTATTGGTCGTAAATATGGCCAGGAATTTAATTTCGAGACCACTTACTTGCTTTTAGAAAAAATAAAGTTTTTTGGAAGCTTTGCCATGTTTTTTCCGGATACCGGTTATACTACATTGCAAAATTATTATAAGAAACAACCAATTTATGAAATTATGTTTGGAGCCCAAACAAATTATTAAAATAAAAATTATTTTTTTGCTAATTCCGTGTATTTCTTTTGCGGAAGTAAAAACATATTTCGATGAATTTGGTAAACTACAAATTGATTCTATTTCTTCTTATCATTATTTATCAGAGAAGGATTTTGTTTATTTAGATAAGATCATTGATTTTTTACTAAAACACGGGCGGGAAAAACAAGCACAAATTTTACTACGTTCGGCATCTGTATTTCCTTGCAAAAGTTTCTCTTGTCGAACAGCAAGAGAAAAATTTTTTTCTCGCTTGCCCAACATAAGGAAGAAATTTCCGCGTAAAAATTTTTCGCTAGATAGGCTTGCTCTTACCAAGGTAAAGCGTGTTTACATAGCCATTGTTTATCCGGAAAGGGTCGGGATGAAGTTTACAGAGGAAACGAAAGTAAAGTTTACCGAGCAAAATAAAATCCAAGTTTTAAAAAGTCCTTATGCTGCTATTTATTTTCAACATTTTTTTCGAGGTGAATCTTTATCGATAAAGGAGTGGCATGATTCATGGCATAAGAAAATGAGAGTGTTTCCAAAGTGGAAACAATTTCAGCCATTTTTTTCATCTTTTTTAGGTACGATAGTTCGTGCTGTTACAAAGAATAGAAATTCCCAGCAGGTTCTTTTATTTTTATGGAAAAAGAGTGATAC
>RFJE01000028.1 GCA_003695005.1 Candidatus Hydrogenedentota bacterium
AATGCGATCTTCTTCTTCGGCTAAATTCGCACGTACAATCCGGCGAAAACGCGGAGACAAACTTACTAAAAAAGACATTAAAATATCTGCAGCTAAAAAACCCGGGAGCAAAGCAATATTGCGCCAACCAAACATAAACACTAAAATTCCAATTCCTAAAAAAGCTAAATTCCACCCGTTTTTAAAAGCATACCAAAAATAATCCATTGCGCTCATATTGACCATTGTAAAGAAACAAACAAGCTGTCAAACAGGTTTACATTATGACTGCTATTTTGTAATATGCTCTATGACTTTAAAGGAAATAGCAGATAAATTGCAGGTTGGTTTCCAAGGAGATCCTAATTTACCTGTCTATGGCATAAAAGACTTAAATTTGCATCCGAAAAGTAATCCTTTAAAACCCAACTTTATTTACTTTATGGAGAAAAAACGCCAATTTAAGGACTATACCATTGGTGATGCCATTGTACTTACATCGGATAAACTTGCGGATCAAGCGTCGAATGCTTTACTCACTGCCGAGGAGAACTTACGGATTGCCTTTATCCGACTTTTATCTTTGTATGAATTTCATTTAGATACAAGCCTATATAAGGAAAATACGCTCATTCATCCTACAGCTACCATTGCAAGTACTGCAAGAGTTTTACCCGGAGCTGTGGTCATGGATCATGCCGTAGTGGAAAACAATGTGATTCTTTACCCGGGAGTGGTGATTGAACCCTATGCAAAAATTGGAGCTCGCAGTGTTTTATATCCCGGCGCAGTGGTTGGGCATCATTGCGTTGTGGGGGAAGATTGTATTTTACATGCAAATTCTGTCATTGGGGCAGATGGCTTTGGTTTTTATGATAAAAATGGCGTTCGGTATAAAATTCCGCAAATAGGCAATGTTGTATTAGGAAATCGCGTGGAAATTGGAGCAACCAGTACCATTGACCGTGCTACGATTGAAAGCACAACCATTGGCGATGATACTAAAATTGACGATCAGGTTCACTTTGGCCATAACTGCCAAGTGGGCAGAAGAGTATATGCAGCCGGAAATGCAGGAATTTCTGGTTCTGTTGTTGTAGAAGACGATGTTATAATTGGAGGACAAGTGGGAGTTGCCGATCATGTTCGACTTGGTACAAAAACTATGTATATGGGATTAACCGGAGTGCCTTCGGATACCGAGCCAAATTCCGGAGTTTATTTTGGAATTCCTGCCCGGCCGGTGCGGAAAATGCATCGCATTAATGCGATATTAGATCAATTGCCGGATTTAATTGGGCCAATAAAAGAATTACTCGAAAAGCAAAAGAAACAAGATTGATTGGTTTAGGCATTGAAAGTTCCTGCGACGAAACATCTGTCGCAATTGTAAAAGATGCTTCCACCGTTTTAGCAGAAGCCACCTTTTCGCAAATTGCTCTGCATAAACCGTATGCCGGTGTTGTTCCGGAAATCGCTTCGCGAGCACATCAGGAAAAGTTTCCGTATTTGTTGCAAGAAGTCTTTCAAAAGGCGGAAGTATCACTCTATTCTTTAGACTATGTTGCCGTTACCATGCGACCGGGATTAGTGGGATCTCTTTTAACAGGGTTTATTACAGGAAAAACAATAGCGGAATTGAGCGGTGCAAAGCTTATACCTATTCACCATTTAGAAGCTCATTTTTATGCAATTCTTCTAAATGGTCACAAGATTCAGTATCCTTTTTTAGGATTTTTAATTAGTGGAGGAAATACAGCCCTGTATCGAATGGACGCTTTAGGAAAAATGAATTTAATTGGTGATACAATGGATGATGCAGCCGGCGAAGCATTGGACAAAGCAGCTTCTTTACTTCATTTACCATATCCGGGTGGACCTTCGATAGAACAAATAGCAAAACAAGCTAAAGGGAAACAAAAGAAAAAAAATCCGTTTCCAAGACCACTACATACGCACCAAAACGAAATACGCTTTTCGTACAGTGGCTTAAAAACAGCTTTACTGTATCACTTGCAGAAAAATCCTATCAAAAATGAACAAGAAAAAGCAGAAATTGCATTTTATTTCCAACAAAGACTTATTGAGCATTTAAGCAATAATTTAGAAAAAGCTATTGTGCAAAATCCGGATTTAAATCTTGTAATTGCAGCAGGTGGAGTTACAGCAAACCAAGAAATTCGAAAACAGTTTCAAGAAATATGTACAAAGTATAACAAAACTCTATTGATTCCGGCATTAAAATATTGCACCGATAACGCAGCCATGATAGCTGCTTTAGGAGGAATGTATTATAAAGAAAACATGTTTCCCGTTGCAGAGGCAGTCAGCTCTCAAAAAGGTATGTTCCCTTTAGAAGAGGTAACCCCATGAAAAAATATCCAATGAGTATTTTTCTTTTTGTAGTGGTGAGTCTCTCTCATTGCCATAAAAAAAACCAATATACTTGCCATAAAACACAGCCAATTGCACAATCGGGCAAGTTTGTATTTACCACGGAAAAAAATTTCTTATGCAAGTGGGAAATGAATCAGGATAAAATCGCGTTTCAAAAAAAAGATGTTAATACAGCACAGTTTGTACAAGCAGTAAAGTTAAAAGATAAAGTAACAAGAATTGCGTTTACACAAAAAACGAACAAGACAATCGCAGTTGCCTATCCAAATGGTGAAATTTGCTTGCTTGACTTTAACTCGCTTATTACTCTGAAGTGCAACCAAAGTACAAAAGGCAAGATAACGCAATTGGAATTTGTAGATAATGATAGATTTTTACATACAATTATCCAATCGCAAAATAAAAAATATCCCTATGTTCTAGAAGTATGGAAAATGCCAATTTTACAATTTGGCTACACATATTTAGGGCAAACCAGCCCTATTTCTTTTGATCATGTTTTTCAAACAAAAGGAATCAAACACCGAACAGGTAAAATTTTAATTGTAGAAAAAAACGGACATTATAAAATTGCAAGTTGGCCACGGGGAATTGTGCAAGATAGGTACTCTTTCTCTCAAAAACAAAAAATGATTTCTAACTGCCAATATGTAATTTTTCATCAATTACAATTTGCCTGCATTGGTAAACAAAATCAAAAATCTTTTTTTCTAAAAGGCATTTTTAACCCGAACCAAAACAACCATTTCGAAGTAACCCATTACAAAGAAATTCCT
>RFJE01000274.1 GCA_003695005.1 Candidatus Hydrogenedentota bacterium
AGTAAATTCAGTAAAATCTTTTTGACTCATTTTTTATCACTTAACCCCTATTTTATTATACGTTGTCAAGTCTTACAAGAGTATGTACTGTATAGAAACTTCCTAGCAAAACATTGACGCCATGAATCTCGTTTTATGCTTAGAAAAGTGGAAACCTATTGGCCGAGTACAGGAAAAATTTTACTTTTAGGGGCAGGAGGAATTACAGGTCGGTATTATGTACAACTACTTTTATCTAATGGTTATGAAGTATTTGCCTACGACGAAAAATTCCATCCTGAAAGAATTTCTAGTGATCAAAAAACTTGGCAAGAACAAATCCAAAAAAAGTACAATAACATACATTTTATTTTTGATTTAAAGAATAAACCCGAAGTTGATGGAGTTACTTTAAGTCCAGGCTTCCCCTTATCTAATGAGATTATTCAACATTATCAAAAAAACAATTGTCCTGTTTTTTCGGAGCTAGAATACACTTTAGCACAACTGCCGAATCCTTTAGTCGCTATTACAGGAACTGATGGAAAATCAACGGTAACAGCTTTAACAGCTCACCTTATCAACCATGCAAATGTTGGGCTAAAAGCCATTGCTTGTGGTAATTATGGTATCCCGCTATCGCAACTTTTAGTAGAACGCATTGATAGGGATACTGTTTTAGTTTGTGAAATGAGCTCTTATATGTTAGAAAAATCACGGAACTTAAGACCAAAAATTGCTGTGTTTTTAAATGCATCGGCCGACCACTTAAATCGCTATTCCAGTTTTCAAGAATACGTAGAAACAAAACGAAATGTACTTGGACAATCCCCGAAAAACACAATTCTTATTACCCAGGAAACTCTTTGGGAAGATTGGCCAAATCGGCCGAGTGTAGAAAAATTAATTTTAGTACAAAAAAAAGATAATACTATACATTCCGACTCTTTTTCTATCGCTTATGAAGAGAATCAGCGATGTCTATTTTTTCAAGATAAAAAAATGGTGAGTATAAAAGATTTACCTTTGCAAGGATCTCATAATGAGGAAAATATACTGTTTGCATTAGAGGCAAGTTCCCATCTTATAGGGAGCCTTGGCGGGAACATCCATGTCCCGCCAAGGCAAAACGCAAAAAGTCGGCAAAGCCGCTTTTTGCTCTCATCCCGCACCAAATTGAAAATTTGGTGCGGGATGGCAGTACATCCCTGTACCGCTAGGGTTGGCGGAGTATCCGCCAACCCTATGGGAATGTTTTCACCGGTGTTTGTGCAAGCATTAAAAAGTTTCTCGCCTTTGCCGCATCGGTACGAGGTTTTTGTACAAGGGGAAGATTTTACGGCGATTAATGATTCAAAAGCAACAACAACACAAGCTGTTTTAGCGGCACTGAAAAGTACGCCTTTGCCGGTTGTGCTGTTTTTAGGAGGGCGTTCGAAAGGAGAAGATTATTCTTTATTAAAAGAGAAGCTTACCGATCTTACTAAACATGGTAGCGTGATACTTGCGTTTGGGGAATCCGCAGGTGAATTTCAAAAAGCACTTGGGAGTCTAATTCATAAAACCTTTCCTACTTTTTTAGAGGCCTTGCAATATGCTGCAAATCATTTTTTCGGAAATAATAGGTCCTATACCTGGCTTCTTTCACCGGCTGCAACTGCATGGGACGAATTTTCTAATTTTGCCGAAAGAGGAGATTTCTTTAAAAAATTTGTTACGGAGATGCTTCATCAATCTAATTTTATTGACAAAGTATAAGCTGTAAATTATTGGTAATTTATCAATATATTGGGGGTTGTATGAAAAAGCTCGTATTTTACATTATTCTAACATTGGTATTTACAGGGATCCTACTCGCTAAAAAGGAAAAACAAACATCGAAAGTTCTGTTTGTAGTGGGTAGTGTTTTTTATAAAACACCGGAGAAAGATTGGCAGCAAGTAAAAGTGGGTAATCCATTACCAAAATCTGCCGAGGTTAAGACTTCCCAAAAGTCCACTTTGCTAATGGCTCTGCCGGATGGAAGTCGTTTAAAACTACGAGGAAAAACACACATATTACTAGCAAAAATTATCAAAGAAAAAATAATTCGTATTAAGCGGGGCGGGGTTTTTGCTCTAGTTAAACCCCGATCTCGCGGAAAGTTTTATTTAGAATCTCCTACTCATACAGCAGGAGTTCGCGGTACGCAATTTTTTATGGCGTATGGCGAAAAAGTAAAAACGGATTCAGGGGAAGAAACGTTAATGTGTGTTCGGGAAGGTTCGGTTGAATTTAAGGAAAAACAACAAGAGAAAAAGATCGTAGTAAATTCTGGAGAAGGGGTGATTGTAGCGCAAGGAGATCCCCTTTCTAAAAAAAAGCTTCCTTGGATTTATTCCTTTAATTGGAATATGAATCCCGCACAAGGAAACCTTATCGACGAGACGGATATCAAAAAGGCTTATAGCAGCGAATATGACATTCTAGACGAAGATTATGATTAAAACTTTTGCATTTAGGCTTTTTCTGGTCGTGATGGCTCAACAACTTTTTGCAGAGCATATTCCTGAAAAAGGAGCATTTGCTACAAAAGCCGAGGCGATTCAGCGCCTTTTTGTAAAAAAAGGCGCTATTTCCGGTATGCTAGAGATCAAAGGTCGATTAGAACAAGAAAACCGTGGTTATCGTTCTGTTACTATCGGGCCTTACTATCGTTTAAGCCGTCATTGGCGCATTGGTGGATTTTACCGCGTACAACAAGGCCAAATTCATGATGATGATTGGATTGCTTTAAATCCTGGCTGGGAGTGGAAAAAAACGACATCCCGAACAGAGCATGTTTTTTCGGCAGATATTTCGCCTAAGACGCTACTTCCTTTTCTAAACTTTGGTAAATTCGAAGCTGTCGGGGAAAGTAAATTCAGGTATGAGTATAATAC
>RFJE01000275.1 GCA_003695005.1 Candidatus Hydrogenedentota bacterium
GTGCTACGGCTATGGATATATACCGTCTCGCGGAGCTTGTCCGCGAAACAGTTTGGAAAAAAACAGGAGTTTTACTGGAGTACGAAATTGTTCGAATAGGTTTTTAGGGAGCGATTCAGCAATTGTCGGCGTTTTGCCGACAATTGCTAATTTTTAGATTATTCCAGTGCTGCTAATTCCGGTATCACTTCCGGTGGTGCCATTGATTTTAGCTCACGATAATAAGCCACAATGTTATTCCAATAAGCAGGAACACCCCCCCAAGCACGCACGGCCCCTGGACCTGCATTATAAGCCAAGAGCGCTTTTTCTAAGGATCCCATTTCTTTTATCAAAACATTGATAAAATAAACCCCTAAGGAAATATTTGTATCTGGATGCCAAATTTTCTGCCTTATGCCTCGAATTCGTTTGATAGAGGCCAACCAGTTCGCAGTATCCGGCATAATTTGCATATACCCTTGTGCCCCTACTCGCGACCGCGCATATCGGTAAAAATGAGATTCCGTATAAATGATCGCTGTTAAAAGAAATTCCTTATTAATTTCTTCTCCATCAATTTTCATGGAATCTGGAATTTTAAGCTGTGGCGCATAGGTACGAATGGCTTTTGACAATAAGTTCAATTCTTGGATAGGAATCCGTGGATTTTTTTGTGCAATATAGTTTTCTATGCGAGCAATATTATCCTTTTCAACCTGGCTATCCCTTAAAGACAAAGTTTCCTTTGTGGCCATGGTTACAAACATAACGCCAATTCCAATATACAGACGGCGTCTTTTATAAAAAGGCTTCCCTGCCTTATTTGTTGGTTTTTTCATACAAACCTCCTTTACACCGCATGTTGCAGTGCACCATAAGCCACTTTTGTGCACCGCAACATGCCGTCAAGTGATTTCATATTCCATGGTATCTGAAGCGCTTACCCCTAGATTAGACTTTTAAAAAACTGGACTCTATATTATATCTATCAGGTTTATCCCATGGACAATATAAAATTTTTAGCCCAGCTAGAACTTATTATTATCGATAGACTCAAAAATGATCCGGAAGGATCTTATACTGCATCTTTAGCTAAAAAGGGGATCGATAAAGTTTTGCAAAAAGTTGGTGAGGAAGCGGTAGAGTATATTATTGATGCAAAAAATAAGAATAAGGAACGGACTCTATCAGAAGCTGCTGATTTACTATATCACTTTTTAGTTTCGTTGCAAGTGCAAGGCTTATCTTTAGAGGATGTAGTTTCCGTATTGGAAAAGCGGCATTTAAAATGATTCGATTTACGAAGAAAGAAAAAGAAAAAAAATCGAGGCTCATTATTGCAGGGGCAGGGCAGGTTGGATCGCACATTATGCAAGAGATGTCTTTATATGGTTATGACATTATTTTAATAGATCAGGATGAAGATAAAATTCAGGAAGCAAAAGAAAAAGCCGACATTGCTACTTTTGTAGGAAAAGCCAGTAACCCTGAATTGTTTATGGAAATAGGCCTAAATCAAGATGATATTTTTATTAGTGTAACAAATTCGGATGAAACGAATTTAGTGGCCTGTCATTTAGCCAGTGCTTTTGGTTGTCAAACCACGATTGCACGTGTTACAGAACCATACTATCGTAATTATCCAGATAGCCCTATTAATGAAGCCTTTTGGAAAAAGATGGGAGTCCACACTCTTTTTAACCAGTGGGATTTAACGGTAAAGGAAATCGAAAAACTTTTAAGCAGTCCCGGTGCTTATGATCATATACCACTTCCCGGGCGAGATTTAGAAATTGTAGGTTATCGTGTACAGGAAAAATCAGTGTTGGCCAAACGAAGACTGATTGGCTTACGAGATGTCCCTGCCTTTCATAATATCTTAGTGGCAGCCATTATCACAATGGAGGCTGAAGGAGATATGTTAAAAGAAAAAACCATTATCCCTAGAGGCGATTACCGCCTACAAGTTGGGGATGTGGTATATTTAGTGGGTAAGCACAAAGAACTAGCAGAAGTCGCTCATTTGTTTGATCCTGATATCAATAAGCGGATGAAACATATTTTTATTTTAGGTGGATCTGTATTAGCTCATAAGCTTGCAGAGTTATTTAGTAAAAAATATAAAAATAAAGCTATTTACTTACTAGAAACAAATCGTCGTTCTGCTTATTTAGCTGCAGAGAGTAATAATCCAAATATTCATGTATTGCTAACAGATATTCATAAAATTGATGATCTACGGGACGAAGGCTTAGATGCGAACTGCGTTTTTATTGCTGCATCAAAGCAAGAAGATGAAAATTTAATCGCTAGTATTTTAGTACATGAGGAGACACAGGCACGTACGTTAGCCATTTTGCAAGATCCCGTGAATGTTCACTTGTTGCACAAGTTGAATATTGGCACACCAGTAAGTCCTAAACATTTATTAATTGATGATGTTCTGCGAGTCGTTAAACAAGGAGTGCATGATGTGTTCGCTGCAAAATCTTTAGATGCTGAAATTTTAGAATATGTTATTGCAGAGTCGGCTACGTTTAAAAACCAACAAATTAAAGACTTGCTATTCCCCGAAAATGCACTGATTTTAAGTGTGATTCGAGATAACAAACCCGAAATTGCTCATGGGGGTACTACCTTAAAAGTAGGGGATCATTTAATTATTTTAACGATGAAGTCTGCTGCTCAGGAAGTCGAAGCTTTTTTTAAAAACTCACTATGAGAATTCGAGCCGTTTTATATGTTTTAGGTTTATTAGTTGCACTCAATGGAGTTTTTTTATTTTTATTTTACTTAGTGGCTACTTGGTTTTATCCACAGGAAAACCAAGAAATCCCTTTTTTAATGAGCTCAGGAATTGCTTTTTTTGTAGGTGTCCTTTTTTGGTTTATTGGGCAGGGATCGTCTCATGAAATTCGTTTTAGAGAAGGAATGGGAATTGCAGCATTAGGATGGATTGTAATTGCTTTTTTCTCTGCATTACCTATGTATTTAAGTGGTGATATTCCTTCTTTTACAGATGCTTACTTTGAAAGCATGAGTGGTTATACAACAACAGGTGCCTCTATCTTAACAAATATTGAATCTTTAGGCCATACGGTTTTATTATGGAGATCCTTTGCGCATTGGATTGGGGGGATGGGTATTATCGTTTTGTCTTTAGCGGTGTTGCCTGCTTTAGGGATTGGTGGATTGCAGCTTTACAAGGCAGAAGTGCCTGGTCCTACGCCGGATAAACTTGTACCGCGTATAGGGCAAACTGCTAGACTTTTATATTTTGTTTATAGTTTGCTGACGATGTTACTTCTTGTACTTTTGTATGCAGGTGGAATGAATATCTTTGAAGCTTTATGTCATACATGGGGTACTTTAGGGACGGGTGGTTTTTCGCCGCTGAATCAATCCATTGGTACGTATGCATTAAGGAATCACCCGAATGCAATTTACTTTGAATATGTAATCATTATTTTTATGTTCTTAGCGGGAGCTAATTTTTCATTGCATTTTAGATTTTTAACCGGAGATTTTAAATCTTATTTTAGAGACAGTGAATTTAAGTTTTACTTAACAGTTATTTTAATATCTGCCGCAACAATCACTCTAGATTTAATGGCGCAATCAAAAATAGATGATTTGGAAAGAACAATTCGAAGTGCTTTATTTGCTTCTGTTTCCATAACTACGACGACAGGATATGGAACAGAAGATTTTAATGCTTGGCCTACTTATTCCCGTATTTTATTACTCTTGCTCATGTTTATGGGAGCGAGTGCAGGATCTACGGCAGGTGGGATGAAGGCTGTACGTGTGATGATTTTATTAAAAGAATCTTTTAAAGAAGTACAAAAGACAGTACACCCTAAAAAAGTATTTGCTATCCAGGTAGGGGGATCCGTTGTTCCCCGCGAAGTATTAAAATCTATGAATAGTTTTATTTTTATTTATTTACTTATCTATGTTACGTCTGTCTTAATTTTAGCTACTACAAATGAGTCATTAGAAACAGTAGCTTCGATGGTTATTGCTTGTTTATCTAACATTGGTCCAGGGTTAGA
Source organism: Candidatus Hydrogenedentota bacterium (assembly GCA_003695005.1). Classification (GTDB taxonomy): domain Bacteria; phylum Spirochaetota; class Leptospiria; order Turneriellales; family J094; genus J094. Next base: position 4,038 of record RFJE01000275.1, read on the forward strand.
TAAGGTAGGTCCAGCTGCAAATTATGCTTTTTTGCCTGATAGTGCAAAATGGGCATTGTCTTTTTTAATGCTACTTGGAAGGTTAGAGCTCTTTCCTGTTTTAGCCCTTTTGTTACCTCGCATGTGGAAAAAGTAATTATTTAAATTTTTCCAAATCGCGGATAAAAAATATGCACTGCTAAATTTAAGTAAAGCAAGTATGCTAAAAAGTCGATTAAAAAAACACTAAAAGAAATCGATGATTCTGCAGAAAGTTTTTCTGCCACTTTTTTGTAAATCGCAAAAAAGAAAATAGTCCATCCAAGCCAGGCAATGTAGCCCGAGACTTCTCTAGCAATACTCATAGGGGCTGGCGGATATCCAGCTAGCATGGCAACAAGTCCTACAGGGTTTGGAGTTAAAAACCAAAGGTAATAAATTCCTGTGGTTAAAAAAGAGACAAACCAAAACATAAAAGGAATATGTCTTCCATACCACTCTCTCATAATAAGAGCGGGCAGTAAGAAAATTCCTAAAAAGGTAATTCCAAATAAAAAGTTTACGCGAATGAATTCACGGAACAAGGGCGATAATATAACAAGTCCAAGAAAAGCAGTAGCTAAACCAATTCCTATAATGCGCATGGATAGTTTTACTTGCATTTCGCTAAAAAGTTGTATGGAAGACTCATCGTCAATCATTTTGATTTGTACTTTCGTAGTTTTCGTTTATCCCGCGCCGAAACAATATAGCCTACACAGTTTTTTGAACCACAGTGACAGGGATGCTTTTGGTAATTATCAATGCTGAATCCATAGTCAAACGTAATTTCTTCTCCTTTTTTTATTTTCTTCTTTGCAACAATATAGATTCGATAATCAGATGTCATAATTGCTTCGGCATTAGGTGAGCATGAGTGATTTATATACTTGGCTAAATTTTCGGGTATATTGCCATCTAAATCCCATTTTGAGTTTAAGTTAAAAATATACACAGAACCTTCCCCTGTCTTTTTTGCTTTTTTTTCTTGTAACTCACTTCGTCTTTCACTTTCTTCATGGGAAATTTTTTCCCCAATATACTCAA
>RFJE01000276.1 GCA_003695005.1 Candidatus Hydrogenedentota bacterium
ATATTTACGCTCTTTAATTTTAAATGGCAACCGATAATTAAATTAGTCATATTCGCTTTACGGCTAGTTTTGCTAGTTTAAAAGCGAGTATGAAAATTGCGATTGCATCGGATCACGGCGGGTATGAGCTTAAGGAAAAAATTAAAGAGCACTTTGCTAATTGGGAATGGGAAGACCTGGGGACTTATTCCACAGGAAGTGTGGATTATCCCGATTACGGTTTTAAGCTGGCTAAAGCTATTGAACAAAAAAAATACGAAAAAGGAATTATTATTTGTGGCACTGGCATTGGAATCTCCATTGCAGCAAACCGATGCAAGAATGTTAGAGCAGCTTTATGCCACAATGCATATACTGCGGAAATGGCTAGGCGCCATAATGATGCCAATGTTCTTGCATTGGGGGGAAGGGTGCTGGATCCAAAAACTGCTTTTGAAATTGTGGAAATTTTCTTTCGTACGCCGTTTGATGGTGGCAGACATGAAAGGAGAGTTCAAAAGCTTTCTTCGGAAAGTTGTCGTTAGTTTTTTTTCATTGTTATTCTTTTTGAGTGTAGTCATATCTACTTATGCCAATGAAATTACGTTTGGAGCAAAGGGCAAGTCATTTCGTGGCCTTTACCAAAACGTGCAGTTCAATGCGGATACAAATACTATACAGCTAAAAGTTCAAAAGCCCAAACTTCCGTCGTTGCAAAAAGAAAGCTATCTGTACATACCTTTTGACCGATACCAAAATGGCCAACCTGTTATATATGGTGGAAAGTTTCTCGAGTCCAAATTTCATTTTATGAAAAATCCAAAAACGCTCGACTTTGCTGCTTCGTTTGAGCAAGCTTCTCATCGCATAAAAATACTGCCAGATGAAGATTCTTTTCTTTATGAGAGCAAGCGCTTAGATAATTTTTCGATTGGTTTTTTTCTGCATCCTTATGAAAGAAAGCGGACGATGGAGATTTTTCGTAAAATTTCTTTTTTTTCAGGGCACAAATATGGAATACAAGCTTTATGGATTCATGAAAAAGTACGTTTTTTATTTTATCACTTTTTTTCAAGCAATGAGCAAATCCTGCCTAAAGTACAAATTGAAACTGTAGATTTTATACCGAGAGAAAAATGGAATTATATTTTATTAACATATTCTGCCTCTTCGGGGAAGCTTGCTCTGTATTTAAATCATCGGTTGCAACAGGAATTTTTTATTACGCATACAGGGGGACCTTCGGGCAATATTTTCAATGCTGCTTTCCACCCATGGGATAAAGGGCCCCTTGTCATTGGAGAAGATTTTTTAGGAGTTCTCGATGAAATTTTATTCGTGCCTTTTTTAATCCGTTCGGAAAACCTTTTATATGATTTTGGTAAAGTAAAAAGATTAGGGGATCGCTTTACACAACCCGTTGGATCGTTTGCTTCACAGGTGTTAGATTTAGGGCATTCCAATAATCAAATCTTGTCCTTTCGGGCTCATTACCATAAACCCGAAGGAACGAATTTAGAATTTTACTTACGAAGTTCGAATACACAATTTTTAGAGCGGGATAATTTCCCGCGGTGGATACAGGTTCGTCCCGAGAGAAAAATTACGAATATCGCAGGACGATTTGTTCAGTGGAAAGCGGTGTTTTATGCCAATCCCCAAGGGGATAAAACCCCCGTACTATCCGAGTTTAAGATAAAGTATCGTAAAAATTTACCCCCTTCTGCACCTATAAGGCTGCGGGTATTGCAAGCCAAGGATGAGCAAGTTACGTTAATTTTCCAAAGAAATGCAGAGCTCGATGTGATACGTGGCGGACGCTATCATATATATTATGGAATAGAGCCATATAAAGCATTAGGTGTAATTCGTTATAAAAAACTCATCCGTAATGAAGATGGGTCTTGGCAGAAAATTCCGGTAACGGATAAGAATAGTCGTTATGAAACAAAAGATTTGCGTTTTAAAAACAGATTAGTGGTACATATTGATAATGATTTAATTATCCAAAATCTGCTGTATATGAAAGAAAATCCCTCATTATATTACGAAAATCCTTTGTTGCAAAAAGGAATCCCTATGTATTTCTGGGTTACTGCCTGTGATAATGCCTACTCGGAATCACCTGAAAATTGGGATCATGAGTCTAAACCCTCAAGGGCTGTTGTGGCGAGACCCTAACTTTGCTGGCGTGCTTCTTCTGCTGTAATATAATATTTTTTAGCTTCTAGCTGTGCTTTTTTAATGATATTAATACTTTCAATAAAAGCTTTTCCCTGTGTAGGCCAAAGAGCTTGCGGGCCATCTACGAGCGCTTCTTCAGGATTGGTATGTAAATCGACGAGCAGACCATCAATTCCCATCGCTACTGCACCCATGGATACAGGAATTACGGCGTCTCGGTTTCCCGTAGAATGAGAAGGATCGAATACAACGGGCAACGTGGTTAACTGCTTTAATCGTACTACATCTGCTACATCCACATCGTTTCGATAGGCATCATTAAAAGTTCGAATGCCTCGTAAGCATAAAATCACATTTGGATTTCCACGTGCTACAATCCTTTCTGCTGCTAATAAAAATTCCTGAATGGTTCCGCTCATACCGCGCTTTAGGAGAACGGGCTTTTTAACTTCCCCAAGAGCATCTAACAGCTTAAAATTTTGAAAATTTCTTGTTCCCACCTGATGAATATCCGTATATTTTTCAACAAGCGGAACGTCGTTGGCACTCATCACTTCGGTGACAATGGGAAAGCCATATTTATCTCCTACCTCTCTTAAAATTTTTAAGCCTTCTTCACCAAGACCTTCAAAAGCATAAGGACTTGTTCTTGGTTTAAAAGCACCTCCCCGCAATATATAGCCCCCAATTTGATCATTTACTGGATATTCGCTGATGAGTTTAGCGATGCCATCTGTTTGTTCGTAGGACTCCACAGCACACGGCCCAATAAAAACAATCAGTTTTTCTCCTCCAATAATACGTCCTTTGACATTAATCGTAATTGGTTTTCTATCGCCTTCTAAACTAATTCTTTTATACGGCTTTTGGATTTGGTGTACTTTTTCTGTGCAAGCAAACTTTAAAAGATCATCCGGCGTAAGATCTCCACTGCCAATAAGCTCAACAATGGATTTGCTTTCTCCTTTTACAAGTCTTGGCTCATAACCGGCATCTCGAATAAAAGCAAATAATTTCTCGACTTCTTCTTCCGTTGCTTCTTTACGTAATGTTACTATCATAGCTCAAAAATGAATTTATAAACACAGCGTCAATCTTTATGTGTTAGACTACCGCAAGACCGAAATATCTGCGACTGTATCATTTTCAGGAATTTTAAAAACAGTTACGCCGGCAGCACTGCGACCTTGTACAGAAATTTCCGCCACAGATAAACGAATGGTCATTCCGGACTTCGTAGTTAAAATAATTTCTGAATCCTCGGTAACGGTGCGAACAGCCACCACATTACCGTTTTTCGCGGTAATGTTAATGGCTTTCATGCCTTTTCCACCACGACCTTTTACAGAAAACTCTGTAACTTTAACCCGTTTTCCCATCCCTTTTTCGGTAATAATGACGAGTTGCTCTTGCTTTGGATTTTCAATGACAGCAAGTCCTGCCATACCATCATCAGGGGAAAGGCTCATGCCAATAATGCCGGAAGCACTGCGGCCTTGTGCTCGCATCTTACTAATGTTTGTGCGCAATGCAAGGCCTTTTTGTGTAATCATAAAAATATCGGATTGCGGATGAACCACCGCTACATCCACTAAATAATCCTGCTTAATATCCTTAAATTGCAAGGCCATTACACCACCTTTTTTAGCGTTGATAATGGAATCTAGTTTTAGCTTTTTAATAATTCCACGATAAGTTAGTAAAATTAAAAATTTATCTTCGGAAATATCTTCCGTGGAACGAATGGCTGTAATGGTCTCTTCGCCTGTTAGGGAAATAAGTCCTTTTAAGTTTTTCCCGCGACTGTCTTTACCGGCTTCGGGGATTTCATACGCTTTCATATAAAAAACCTTTCCGCGGTTGGAAAATAAAAGTACATTATCGTGACTTTTACAAACTTGCACAAATTTTAATGGATCTTCTTTTTTTCCACCAGAAATAACCCCTTTACCACCGCGATGCTGCCTTTTAAATGTTTCAAGGGGGACTCGTTTAATATAGCCACCTTCGGTTAAGTTAATCACGACTTCTTCATTTGCAATTAAGTCCTCTGTATCGAACGTAATGCTTTCTAAATTCGCAACACTAACTTCACTTTTGCGGTCGGTACCATATTTTTCGCTGACCTCGGCAAGCTCATCATGAATCACTCCATAAATTTTTTCTTCACTTGCTAAAAGGGCTTTTAACTCTTTAATTTTCTTTTTTAATGCTTTTAGCTCCTCTAAAATCTTTTGCGTTTCTAAAGAAGTCAGTTTTTGCAAGCGCATATCTAAAATGGCATTTGCTTGCACTTCTGTCAGCTTAAAACGCTTCATTAGTTTTTCTCGTGCTTCTTCTACTTGTTTCGAACCCCGAATAATTTTAATGACTTCATCTATAAAATCCAGAGCAATTTTTAAGCCTTCTAAAATATGAGCACGCTCTTCTGCTTTGCGAAGCTCATATTTTGTTCGACGAATCACCACTTCTTTGCGGTGATTTAAATAAGCACTTAAGATCTCTTTTAAGTTTAAAACTTTTGGCTCTCCATCTACAAGGGCAAGAAAAATAATGCCATAGCTAATTTGCATTTGTGTTCTCTTATACAGTTGGTTTAGCACTACTTGCGCATTGGCATCTTTGCGAAGTTCAAAGACAATCCGCATTCCTCTACGGTCACTTTCATCCCGAATGGCCGAAATACCATCAATCTTTTTTTCGTTTACAAACGCAGCAATTTTTGAAATTAAATCGTTCTTTTTAACCTCATAAGGAATTTCAGTAACTACAATGGCTTCTTTTCCTTTTTTAATTTCTTCTATATTCGCAACGGCGCGTATTTTAATAGAACCTCGGCCTTCGGTATAGGCTTTTTTCAGTCCTTCTTTTCCAATAATGATTCCGCCCGTTGGAAAATCGGGGGCAGGAATAAATTTCATAAGCTGCTTAACGGTACAATCCGGATTTTTAATTAAATACTGAATAGCCGAAATCACTTCTTTTAAGTTATGCGGGGGAATTTTCGTAGCCATTCCAACGGCAATTCCCGAAGAACCATTGACGAGCAAATTTGGCCAAGCTGCAGGAAGAACTTTAGGCTCTTTACGGGTATTATCAAAATTTGGAACAAAATCAACTGTTTCTTTGTCGATATCTTTTAAAAGGGCTTCGGCCATTTGCGAAAGACGCGCTTCGGTATAACGATAAGCAGCCGCAGGATCTCCGTCCACCGAACCAAAATTTCCTTGTCCGTCAATGAGAGGAACTCGCATGGAAAAATCTTGTACCATACGAACCAGTGTATCGTAAACAGCACTATCACCATGTGGATGATAGTTACCAATGACTTCCCCGACAATTTTCGCAGATTTTACATACGGTCTATCATGTCGCCAAGCTCGCTCATTCATAGCATGTAAAATTCTACGGTGAACAGGCTTTAAACCATCTCGCACATCGGGCAAGGCACGACCAACAATGACGCTCATGGCATAAGCTAAATAAGAGTTTTTCATTTGGTCTTCGATTTCAACAGGAATGATATGTTTGGCGGTTACATCACTTTTTTTCTTCTTACTGCTTTTTTTTGACTTGTCCATATCTTTCGCCATGATGAGACATAAAGCAAACTTTTTACATACAGTCGAGTGTTTTTCAG
>RFJE01000277.1 GCA_003695005.1 Candidatus Hydrogenedentota bacterium
CTAATTGCGAAGCAGATATCTTGAGATTCCTCGACTTCGTTTGCAAAAAGTTCCAGTTGGCTTGCGTACAGTATGTTGGCACTATTTTATAACTGTATATTTTATCGTTATACTGGTGGTTTTGTTCATGCGTTCGGCTGTTAGCTCTCAATCGTGGTAGAAGCCGAAAGGTGCATGCTAAAATTAAGTCGGTTTCATTTAAGGTGATTCCGGCTTTGCGAAGCTTCACTAAGTAATACTTCAATCTTCCAGCAGTAAAGTTTGGCAAGGATATACTTGACCGTGATTTCGGAACATAAGGCGAATTATCCTTCATCTTTTGTTTTCGCTTTTTTTCATATATTTCTTTTTGCAGGTAAGCATACCGTGCAATTTTAAGTTTTAGCGTAGCTCGCCTTCGGTTATTTTTAGCATTACTCTGATGCTTACTTTTTGTTTCTTTACGGTATTGTTCATGTACTTTTTTCATAGATTCCTCCTTTACATGGTTCTATCTTATAATACCAAAAGGGGTACTTTTTTTTCACCTTTTAAGACATTACTTTGAATAAAATTACAGATTCGTGTAAAAAGTGGCTATAATCCGACATAATACGGGCAATTTTTTTCTTAAATAGGGAAATATTAAGCGCTTACACCAGTAATTCTCGGCGATTCGCCGAGAATCGCTGCGCTTACACCATCTTCAAATCCTCACTTTTCTTTACGGGCTTTGTCTAGAATAAAAAAAGGCTCATGAGCAAGAACAATCACCCTTTTGAGCATATTTTTAAGCCATTAGATTTAGGATTTACCACATTAAAAAATCGTATTTTAATGGGATCCATGCATACGGGATTAGAAGATGTCCCGAATGGTTTTGAGAGGCTTGCTAAATTTTACGAAGAGCGAGCCAAAGGAGAAGTGGCTCTGATTGTAACCGGTGGGATTGCGCCAAATGCGGCCGGACGAGGCGCTCCACAATTTAGTTATTTAGATACCGAAGAAAAAGCAAATGAGCATAAAATAGTAACACGTGCCGTTCATGATGCCGGTGGCAAAATTTGTATGCAAATTTTACATACAGGCCGCTATGCTTATCATCGAGATGCAGTAGCACCCAGCCGAATTCCTGCCCCTATTAACTTCATCAAACCACATGAAATGACTCATGAAGAAATTTTGCAAACAATTGAGGATTTTGCCAATTGTGCAGCATTAGCTCAATATGCCGGTTATGATGGGGTAGAGGTGATGGGTTCAGAAGGTTATTTAATCAATGAGTTTCTTGTGGAAAGAACAAATCACCGTACAGATATGTGGGGAGGAAGTTATGAAAACAGAATGCGCTTTGCCATTGAAACTGTAAAAAAAGTGCGGGAAAAAACAGGGGAGAACTTCATTATCATCTATCGTTTAAGTATGCTCGATTTAGTAGAGCAAGGTAGTAGTTGGGATGAAGTTGTTCAATTAGCACAAGAAATTGAAAAAGCCGGAGCTACCATTATTAATACAGGGATTGGATGGCATGAAGCTCGCATACCAACCATTGGAATGATGGTGCCTCGAGGAGCCTTTACATGGGTGACTCGCCGTCTCATGGGAAAAGTAAATGTTCCGCTAGTAACATCCAACCGAATTAACACACCGGAAAAAGCAGAAGAAATTTTAGCACGGGGTGATGCCGACATGGTCTCTATGGCGCGTCCCTTTTTAGCAGATCCTGAATTTGTACTAAAAGCAAAAGAAAACCGAAGCTGGGAAATTAACACTTGTATTGGCTGTAATCAGGCTTGTTTAGATCATACTTTCCAAGGGATGATTACAAGTTGTTTAGTCAATCCACGAGCTGGCCATGAAACAATACTGAACTATGAGCCAACAGCCCACAAAAAGAAAATTGCAGTAGTAGGAGCAGGGCCAGCAGGTTTAAGTGCTGCTGTTGTTGCTGCATACCGAGGTCACGAGGTTGTACTGTATGAAGCAAGCAATGAAATTGGTGGCCAATTAAAAATTGCAAAGGAAATTCCGGGGAAAGAAGAGTTTAACGAAACGTTGCGTTATTTTCGTGTAATGCTCGAAAAATATGGGGTTGACTTAAGACTCAACACAAAAGCTACATTGGACGAAATAAAAAAAGAAAACTTCACTGAAGTCATTTTAGCAAGTGGTGTTAAACCACGCATCCCGGATATCGAAGGAATTGATCATCCAAAAGTTTTAACATATTCAGAGTGTGTTTTACGCGAAAAACCGGTTGGACGATCCGCTGCCATTATTGGCGGAGGTGGTATTGGCTTTGATGTCGCTGAATTTTTATCAGATCCCGGGAAGCAAGCGTGGAAAGACATTGAAGCTTATGCAAAAGAATGGGGAATTGATTTAGAGTATACTCACCGTGGTGGGCTCACAGAAAAAGATCCGGAATATAATAAGAGTCCTAGAAGAGTAATTATGCTAAAGCGTTCTCCGGGAAAGTTTGGGAAGACACTTGGCAAGACAACAGGTTGGATTCATAAAGCGACTTTAGCAGAGCGCGGCGTGGAAATGATTAGCAATGTAACTTACAAAAAAATTGATGATAAGGGCTTGCATATTGAAGTCAAAGGAAAACCACAAGTTTTAGAAGTGGACAATGTGGTAATATGTGCCGGGCAATTATCGGTGACGGACTTACAACAGGATCTAGAAAAAGAAAATATACCGGTTCATGTAATTGGTGGAGCTCTAGAAGCAGCAGAGCTTGATGCAAAACGAGCTATTAAGCAGGGCGCAGAAGTTGCCGCAAAGGTGTGAAATATGAAAAGAGTTCATTTACCGGAATTAGAAGATTATGATTGGTATCCTGCAAATATAAGGAATAAATTAACCCAAATATTAAGGATTGCTCATCAGACCATAGATACCCCTTCGCATTTTGGCCCTTATGTGCAAAAGTTGTTAGATCATAGTACAAGCAAACAGATTGTTGATCTATGTAGCGGAGGAGGCGGACCGATTGTGGATATCTTTGCAAAACTGCCAACAGCAAAGAAGCTTTATTTAACAGACTTATATCCAAACGAAAGCGCAAAACAAGAGTTGGATTCGGAAAATATTGTGTACTACCCTGATCCTGTGAATGCTGCCGATGTCCCGAAAGAATTGCAAGGGGTTCGCACTATGTTTAGCTCTTTTCACCACATGAGGCCGGAGATAGCAAAGAGTATTTTAAAAAATGCATGGGAAAATAAAACACCTATAGGTATTTTTGAACTAACTTCTCGAGACTTTTTGTCTTTCTTGTCTGCAACCATTTTGTTCCCACCTGCGGGAGTGATTAGGTTACTTTTTGAAAAACCAGAGTTAGAAAATTTTCTCTTTACTACCCTTTTACCGGTTGTACCGGCCACATTAGCATGGGATGGATTTGCCTCTTGTTGGCGTACCTATTCCGTGGAAGAGTTAAACGAAATGACTTCTGACTTACAAAGTGCAGATTATACCTGGGAAATCTTTGAGACGAGTCTTTCCCCGCTGCCCTATGATGTCCCTGTTCTTTTAGGTTATCCGAGTTAATTCGGAGTGATAGGATTTGAACCTACGACCTCTTCGTCCCGAACGAAGCGCTCTCCCCCTGAGCTACACTCCGAAATGGTTTTTTATGGGTAAGGTAAAAACTTTCATGGTTGTCAGACTGTCAATATAATTTTTACATTTTATTATCAGCTTTTTTGAAGGCAAAAGCTCCAGCAAGCCATATCGCTAGTGGAATACCTAAATATAGGATCCCAGATTCTACTGTATGGTTACGAAATTGTACCATTGCAAACGGGATAGCTGCAATCAATAACCCTGTTAAAATTGTCATAACAATAAATGAAAAATGTATTTTTTCGCAAAATCCTTCTCTAATAAAATCTAATTTTTTTGTTTTAATTAAAATAAAAAAAGCAAAGATAGCACAGAAAATAAAACATGTAAAAAATAAGAGAACCCTTTTTTCTACGAGTTTTTTTTTGGTGTTAGCAAGCAATTCCGTTGCTGATATTTTCCCCAGCTCAACCCCTGACATGGATACGTCATGCTCCCAAATGGCTGAAAGAATAAAGAGTAAATCTTCAGTAAGACTCGTTTCTGAGCCTTTATTTGTAATATCTAGTTCGTATATAGGAATTGGTTGCAAGGACTTTCCTTTTTGCTGTCCTAGAACTGTAACTTCTGTACCTACAGGAATCGTTTCATACTTAATTTTTAACTGCCCTATTTGTGGTTTTTTGCCCGATGTTGGGTCATATAAGGCATTACGAATATCAGGCTTTAACCCCTTACTATTATCTTCTGTTAAATAAAATTCATCAGTAAAGGGTAAATCGAACAATAAAGAAGACGGAATGGTAAAATCACCTAACTGGCCTTCTGCTATTTTCCTCATTTTCTTTCCTCCCGTGCTCATGCTACTTTTCATCCGGCTATGAGAAGGGCGATAGCGTCCTGGATCTACTGGTCGGCCATTCATTTTATATAGCAATTTTTTAAACACTAAGCCTGTATTGCCTTTGGCTTCTACCGGATACCTCGACCATCCTTTTTGAAACTGTTTCGCTGTTTCAAAAATTTGTTTTGCTAGATCTTCTTTTGATAAATTCTCTAGTTGTGATTTATTTATCTTTTTATAGCCACGGTCGGGGTCAAGATACTGGTAAATTTCCCCATAATTGTCAAACGAAATTACAGGCGGGTCAAAAATATACCCAGTTAAAGGATCCTGCCTAAATGGTTTCTTCGAAGATAATTGTCCGCTAATTACAACCTTTTTGCCTTCATTTTTTGGATCAATTGGCGTAGAGGGGATTTCAATCACTTCCTTTGCAATATTTGCGGTTGCCTTTTGTTGCAGGAAAAGATCCCTTTCAAGTATATAAACTATGTAATAAAGACAAATAATACAAAAATAGATTAAAACTCTTATACCAAGCATGAACAATCCTCCCTAAAACAAAAGCTTACTAGAAAAATCTATCCTCTAGCAAAATTTCCATGGCAATATATAATGTCTAGTAAAATTTAAATATAAGCAGCAAGTAAGCGCTGAATCTTTCCCTGTATAACGGTAAAAAACTAAATTTGCCGTGATTTTGCTTTACACAGAGGTTGCCTGCAACAAAGTGATGAAGTGATAAAAGGTGTGAATTTGAGAAAGGGGAAACCGCGGTTTTACCTATCCCGCTGTCGCCTTGGCGGCTTCCATAGAGTGAAAAAGTGCACTTC
>RFJE01000029.1 GCA_003695005.1 Candidatus Hydrogenedentota bacterium
ACTTAGCAGCGAAAATACTTCTGTACTTACGCTTTTGAGTTTTTGATCCACTTTTCGCTGTGCTAACAAATATACCTTTTTACTAGCTTGGTATTTCCCTGCTGCTTGCAGCAAATGTCCTGCTTCTAACATATATAAAATTTGATCTTCATTTTCATCATTTACTTTTTCAATTAAAAGTTTCGAAGCTTCATAAGGATTATTGTCTACAAAGAAAAGTTTCTCAGCATCTTTTATATTTTCATTGTAAGTACGGGAAGAGCAGGCAAAAGAAAGAGTGATAAAAAAAGAAAAAAAAGCAAATAAGTGACGATAAGTTACAGCAGCAAGTTCCATTACCAGCTTAGCTTTTCGTTATCGCTAACTTTTAAAAAACGCTTTTGGTCTTGCCATTTGATTTCCGTAGTCGCAACATCAATCAATCGAAATGTTACTAGCAAGTATTGGACTTTTTGGCCATCATCAAAGCGAACGCTTTCGGTAATTTCTCCTGCTAGAAAATAATTCGGTGATTTTAATTCTCCAGCATTCGGCCCACCACTCGTTAGCCCTGTTTGAGAAAGCTCAATTTCTTTTAAGCTATCGCCCCGCGCTGAAATGTCTATAAAGCGGATGCCTCTTCGAATCAGTTGCGAAGTAATTTCATCCGCTAATAACTTAGTATCAATATGTTCTGCGGTACGATTGCGAATTTTCTTAACAGCTAAAAAGGCAGGTTTTCTTGTACTTTTTAAGTAATTGTATAAAGACGACACTATTTTTTCTGTACTTTCTTTAATTTCCCGTGCCCCCCATGTTCGGCCTCCTTCATCTTCTGCTACACTGCGATATTGTACAGAACGCCCACAAGCTAAAAATAACACACTTAAGAGTGATATTATCATAAGCTTTTTTGCTGAAAACATACTACACTCCCATTTTTTTAGGAAAGCAAAGTAAAAAGCGACATTGACTATATGCCTCGGGGAACGCAGCTAAATGAATCGCAAATGGCTCAATAATAATTCTATCCCCTTCTTCTAAATCCACAAGGTCTTCTTCAATAATCATTCGCATTTTTCCTTCTAACACTACAATGACTTCTTGGTGAGCATGAGCGTGATAGGGGACAATATGTCCCCTTTTATGCACGAGCTCATATACTTTATACTCCGACTGAATTAACTCTTCTACATACTCGTATGCTTTATGAGTATCATTGTATCGTTGTATTTGGTAATACTGCTTGTTCATTCTTTTATTTGTTCATTTTTTCTCTTAATTGTTTATTCCTTTCAAAAATTTTCTGCAAAGCTTTTTGGCCACGTTCTTTTTGTGCCTTTAGCATCTTATAGTTTTGCTCTTTCATGACGTCAAGATTTTTAAAAATTTCTAGCTTCCGCTTTACAAATGCTTCTAAAATTTGTTTTTTCAATTTTGCACCGGTGAGCCGAACTTCCTCTCCAGCACTTACATCTACTTTTTCTCCACTATTTGTTTCTACTTTCACTTTCCCTTCATTTACATATACCCCACTCGATAAGTTTTCTTCATCTTTGATTTTATCCTGATCCATATTTAAATTACTAAACGCAAACTCTGTTCCTCGAACCGCAGCTACGATAGTTCTTGTTCGAACGCGAAATGCTTCGTTACCCTTTAATTTGCGGACAATTTTAGAATAAATTGTGCCTTTCTTTAAGGTTAGTTCAATTTGCTCTCCTCGCTTGATTTCCGCTAATTTTGATAGCTGAACCATGGAATTCGGTGCTACTCGGATAACAGCTTTCGGTCCAATTTGTAAATTAATTTTTCCATTGCGAGATGTAATAATGGTATCATTTTTTTCAAAAAACATTTTGGTTTTAACTCTTTTTTTTCTCCCGTTACGCAATACATCGACTTTACCAATTACTAATAAGGCTACAGCTAATGTTTCTTTACTTTTCTTTTTAGCTTGCACTTGAGGAAATCCCGATATACCTACTAGCAAAGCTAAAAGGGATAGTATTCCTGTTTTAGCTACTTTCATAATGCCTCCTTACTTTTTGCATATTCTATAATTAGACGTGAGCTTGTAAAGAAAGTTCGAAAAATTTGCGTTTATTTTGAATCAGCAATTCTTGGTGAGGGGCAAAAAGGCCTGCTCGGCGCAGTTCCGCAGCTTAAGCGAGGACTGTTTGAGCACGAGCAGGCCTTTTTGCCTTATTTTTAATCTCGATTCAGCGAATCTCGGCGCTTCGCCGGGATTCGCTGGTTTTGAATCAGCAATTCTTGGTGAATGTTAATTCCACGATACGGCTAAACGCCGTATCGTGGAAAGTAATATGGCCTAAAAGAAAAACCTCATTCCACCTTCTACTGCAAGAGGTGTGCCGGGCACAAAGTGAATTTCTTCGACCGGGTTTGCTTCTCCTTTCAGCTGGCTTTGTGTAGCAAATTGAACTTCTTTCCATGGTGTATTTGTGATATTCTTAGCAATGGCAAACCATTCAAATTGGCGATAGCGATAAGCTAAATAAGCATCGATGACCGTATACCCTTCTGCCACTAAGCTCCCTGTTTCATTGGCAGGTCGATCTCCGATATGTCTGAGTCTAATAGAAGCATCAAAGCCATTTAGATTTTTTATCGTAATGCCCGATGTAACTGTCAACCTTGGAGCTAAAGCAATGGAATTCGCATTCCCCGGATTGTCGCGGAACTTAGCTGTGTTTATGGTCACATCCGCATCGAAATATAGCCAGCGCCAAAGACGAAGCCGTGCCTCTAAATCGGTGCCATATCGGCGCGATCGTCCACTAGCTTCTGTTGTGCCTTCATCCCCAACCCAAACAATTTCACTTTCTAGATCTAAAAGCCAAAGCGAAGCAGCTAAATCCAGTCGTTTCCACAGGAAAACTCGACTGCCTACTTCATATCCTGTGGCTACGGTCATAGGGGTTACACTTTGCCGATTCGGGTCATTAGCGATCACCGTTCCTCGGGCATCGTTTGAGTGAAATCCCATTCCAAAATTCAAAAAGATATCCCAATTGCGTGTTGGTGAAAAGATTAAATTTGCTTTTGGAAATAGTTTCGCATCATCCGTTTGTCCTGAAGTCTTCGGATCGGTTGGATTGGCTGCGGTGGTCGTTGTTCCTTTATTTTCCAGCAGATCATTGACTTCAAAAAGCATATATTCTGCACGAGCACCACCAACAAAGCGCACCCAAGATGTAAAAACAAGCCTTTGCTCTAAAAAGGCAGATAAGTTACTTTGTGTAATTTCTGATCTTGTTTTTGGTTGAATGAGCTTTCTTTGTACACTGTGATAGAGCTCATTTTGGATGAGATCCGTACGAATTCTACCACCGAATAATGTGGATGCTCGCATGCTAAAAATAGAATACGGAATGGTATGCTTAGCTTCAGCTCCTAAGATATGCCTACGATCAAACTGAGCAATTTGATCTCCATTGATAGGGTCATCTTTATAAAAAGTGAAATTGGAAAAGAGATTAAAATTGTAATAGATCCAGTAGGCATTCATTTCTGTTTTTGCATTTGCTTCTTCAGATACATAGTTTGTGGATAAGCTAAAGCGTTGTGTGGATCCCCCTTCTGAATTATCGATACTGCCAAAGCGAGAAATTAAGCCGCTCTTAACGGCACGCTCCGGAATTTGGCCGGATGCATTCCATTTCGAAGCATATCCCATTGCGGTTAGACTTAACCTTGTGTCTTTTTTTTCCACAAAGACATTTTTAAAAAATAAATTTACTCGCTTTAGTTTTTCCGGATTTTCAAAAGGTCCGTTAGAGTGATAGGTTTCCACAGCCAAAATTGGCTTAAAATGCGAACTTTTGCTTTGGTGCAAAAACAGTGTCCGGTAAGTTTGGAACATCCCCCCACTTACGGATATTTGGTTTTCGGGTATCTCATCAAAAGATCGGAATTCAACGGCTCCTGCCGTTCCAAAGTCTCCTACATCAACAAAATAGGGGCCTTTTCGCACAAGTACTTCCTTATATACTTCCGGAATTAAAAAATGAATATCTGCATAACCCTGACCATGACCGTGGCTTACCATATTAATAGGCATCCCATCAACAGAAAGGGCTAAGTCTGTCCCGTGATCGAGATCAAACCCGCGTAGAAAATATTGTGTTGCTTTACCACCACCAGCATGTTGCGCAGTAACGAGACCGGGAACAATTTGCAACATGTCTGTCGGTTTTGTAATCGGCCGAATCTTTAAATCCTGCCTTCGAACCCGACGCGAAGAAGCAGCGCTTAATGGTTTATCTTCAACCACTTCAATGACCGGCAATCTTACCCGTAACTTCTTTTTCTGCGGCTGTATGCTCTCTTTCTTTTTGGCAGGATTTCCTTCCTTCTTTGTTTGATCTTGTACAGCTTGTGCAAATAAGCATAAAGAGCTTGTGCCATAAATCGCTAACATCAAAGCGTATTTATAGAAATGGAACATAATTCCTCCTTAAAATATATTGTGTTGCTTTTTGGTAAAATAATACTAACCTATAACTAGGTACAAACAATGGGTACGTTAAAATTTCATAAGGTTAGTGCTCTCCATTCTAGGAGGTGCACGAATACATACCAAACGAAGTGTTTTTGTAAGATACAATTCCTGTAAAAAATCAGGCAAAAGAATAACGATTTGGTAAGTAAAGAATTGATAAAAAGGGGGAACCGAAAAGAAAACATAATCTTGCTTTACGTGAGTATGGCGTTTACCGGATCCCCTCGTCTTTTTAGGATGACTCTGCTTCTCCTTTTTCTTATGTATATGACGGTGATGGTGATGGTGAGGATGATGATCTTCATGATCGAAGTTTGTATGTTTGCTTAAGAAAATGATTTTACCTTTAATGTGTATATGTGGCCTTTCCCCTCCTTTGTGAGAATGCCTGTAAAAGAAAAAATGCGGGGCAGCAATTTGAACGCAAAAGCATACAGCAACGAGACTATAAAGGAATCTATTGTTCATTTTAAAGGCTATATGGCTTTTTTTTAAAAGTTCTAGTGCGTCAAGAATTTAATGAGTTTTATAGTCAGCTTTTGCGCAGCGATACGTCGTTTCGCCGTATTCCTAATCACTCAAGATTTTTCTTAATGCTTCTAACGCCCCTTCATAAAAAGAAAGAGTTCCTATAGGGCCTTCTGCTTCGCGCGGATTGATACGAATAAGTGGCACCCCAAATCGATGCGCTAGCGATTCACTTTGCATGCGCACAGTAGGAACTGCTTTACCCGCGCCAATTTCCACAATGGCTGGTTTTTGGACAGATGCAAGAAATTTCTTATACTGTATATATTGCTTATCGGAACGAGTGGAATCCCACGAAAAATCTCCAAACATAAGAATATTTGGCCTAACTAAACTTCCACAATTTTTGCATTGTGGTAGTGTTGTTGCCCGCATGGTTTTTTCATCCATTGTAATGCTGATATTTTCCGCGCGATAAATCCCGACTCCGCAATGTTTCATACATTGCAGATGCATTAAGCTGCCATGCACTTCATAAATTGCGTTTTCCGAAAAGCCTGCTTTTTGAAATTGCCCATCCACATTCGATGTAAATACAAAATAACCTTTTGGTTTCTTTTGAGCAGTTTGCAAAAGCAGTGTAAAACCGTCATGTGGTTTTGTTTTTTTGTACAAGTTGAACCGATGGCCATAAAACCCCCATGCTAAATAAGGGTCTTCGTAAAACCAACGGGGATTGGCTAGTTCTTCAAAGCGAAGGCCTAATTTGGCAAACGGGGGATACGCTCTCCAAAATCCTTCTTTCCCACGGAAATCAGGCAAGCCGGAATCGACTCCCATCCCTGCCCCTGCTAAAAGAATAAGACTATCGGCTTGCTGCAGAATTTGTTTGGCTTGTTTCGCTATCGACATTTGCTTCTCTTTGTACGCCTGATTTCTCTTGTTTTAAGAAGACAATTTTTACCACTGATAAAGGATGCCCTTTGCTAGTGTGATAGTTTTTATCTTTAGATGGAACTTCGTCCCAGCCCGATCTGGAATAAGAATCTGCAAAGATGGTATACAGAGTTGCTTTGCCATATTCATTTTGAAAAGGTAATTTCCATAGCCAATTCGGTGCCGGTGCAAGAGTGACTCGAATGGAATTGCGAAAGGATATTTGAATTTTATCCGGATTAAAGCGGTATGTGATTTTTTTATTTTTTTTAGAGAGAATTTCTTTGCGATATGTAAGAATTTCAATGGATTTTATATTTTTTGTGAAAGCTGTTTTTTCAAACCAAATTCCATCTTTCTTATGGCGGAAAGTAAATTGAATGGGTAAAGATACCCGACCTTTTAATTTTTTGCCCGATCCAAGCTGTACTTCTGCCGGGAAGAAAGCATGCTTGCTTTCTTTTTTCTTTTTTTTCTTTGTTATATTTTTATTGCTTTGGCTTACACCTTCCACATAAGGCTCTTTTGGCAAGTTCGGGGTTACGGGATAGCTGATAGCAAATACAGGAAAAACAATGCTAAAAAAGAAAATTTGTTTTACCATTACCGAGCTTATGCGCCAACATCTGGTTGGCAAAAGTCTGTGCACTAGTTGACACACAAACTCTACCAACCCTGACCAATGGTTGTGCATGGTGTATAAAAATCAGGACCTGTTGGATCATCTTTTACCCCATCAGAATTATAGTCATTTACATGGTCGGTACAACCTACAATTACAATAGCATCTGCAATATTTGAATTATTGATGAGTGTAATTAAGTTGGTAGCACTGTTGGCGTCATTCATTAAAGTTGCAATATGAATGACACCAATTCCTGGGAAGTTAACATCTGGATTTGGTAGCGTATATAGTACACCACCGTTTGGTGGAATATCTGGCAAAATCATGCGTACAAAGGCTTCTCTTTTCGAAAGCGTTGGCGAAGAGCAATTTTCATTATAGCAAAGCGGACTATTTGTTTGTGAAAGCAGCTGTCCAGTTCTTTGCCCCGAAGCTACGGAATTTAAATCTCGGATAAGCATGTTCATGTTAGCCGAACCGACTCCTTGCGATACCCCCGAAATTGGCGCTAGAAGCTGCGCCACTAATTGGTGATCGGCCGACGGGTTCGTTGTTGTGGTTCCCGTAGCAGGACTTAATGTGTTTACTAACTCTCCAAGAATATCGCCATACGTCTGTGCAGGATTACTATGAATCGTAGTATCGCTGGCTAAATCATAAGGGGATGTCATCATATTGACCATGTCGGTTACACTTACAGTGGGTTCTGCTAAAATGGCATTTACAAGCCCCACGAGATTCGATGAATTTGTTGTTCCCGCAGTCGTATTGCTTCCTAAAATAAGATAGCCAAGCAAGTTTCCATCAATCCCGTTAATGAGCTGTGCCATCGATGCCATGCTCGGGTCGTTGACATACTCTATCATATTTACTAATTTACCCATCCCTGTAGAAGTACCACGAGTGGCAGCATCGTTCGGGGTAGTATTCCACGCATTTGGCTCCACAGAAACATTATTAATGATAGTAGCAATCCTTGCTGTTCCTGTGGTGGTTCCATTGCCAATATCAATTTGGTTTATAAGAGCAGCCATATTACTAATGGTAGAAACATTATCAATGACAAACTCTAAATCCGTAATATCCGAGACATTGTCAATCACAGATACCATTTTTTTGCCGGCTGCATTAAAATCATCCCTTGTGCCATCGGCTGTATTACAATCCGTATTATTGGTAGATCCATCTGCTGCTTGCGAAACACAAGCCACTTCATTTACAAGGGTGGCAAGATTGGTCGCTCTTGTATTCCCTGCTTCATCCACAAGCTGTACCATTTTATTTGAATCCGCCACATTATCTAACACATAAGCAAGCGTCCGAACCGCGGTATCTTTTGGCGCAGCACTTGTAGGACTATTGACCTTAAACGTAACATTTAAAAGGGGGGGATAATTGGCATCGGTAAAGGCACACCACCCTGCGGCTGGCGCTGCAGAACTCCGTGCTGTACTATCATAATACGTAGTTTCATTACCCTGCCAATTGGTAATATCGTTAATTAAGTCGGCAAGTTTTGTAGAATTGGCAATCGAAAGAAAATTAATAATATTGGAAAGCTTTGCAGAATCTAATGTATTCGTACCACAAGTTGTACTTAATGCATCAATTAAATCCGCCATTCTATAAAGTTTATGATTCGTAGAACTCGTATAGGTAATTCCATTGATAATG
The DNA here is from genome assembly GCA_003695005.1 of Candidatus Hydrogenedentota bacterium. Taxonomy (GTDB): domain Bacteria; phylum Spirochaetota; class Leptospiria; order Turneriellales; family J094; genus J094. Next base: position 8,208 of record RFJE01000029.1, read on the forward strand.
GCAGTAAGCTTTTTTCCCGCTGCTTGTAAATCATCCCGACTTCCATCTGCCGTTGCATCTGAACAAGTTAAGCCACTATTATTATTACCCCCATCCGATGCTTGCGAAATGCAGGACACATCGTTAATGACAGGTGCAAGCTTACTCATGTCTGCATTTTCCATTAAATAGACTAACTTTTCAATTTTATCGGTATTGTCCACTGTGTAAGCAAGAGTAATCATAGCACTATCTTGCGGTGCCGTTGGTGATGCTGTATAAGAGCTTAATGTACCTGGATTTAAACTATCAATTAACGAAACTACTGTTGGAACCGTGGTCGTTGAAATCTGGCTTAATAAATCGACCATTTTGCTCATATCGGCAATGGTGTTAATCATAGTATAAAGTTTGTAAATCCATGCATTTTCTTGTGTACTTTGTGGCGTCATTCCGGTTGGCCCTTGGATCACCGGCACCATTTTATCACGCAAATATGCTTGTTGAGTAGCATCTTCCGAAGTAGAACGAGAAGTTCTTTTACCATTAATCATGGCATAGAGTTTATTGGCATCTTGTACATTTTGCATAATTTTTACAAGACGATAATTTTCAGCAAGCTCGTTTCCTGCTGCAATGTCCGTAGCTGCAATAGGGGGAAGCGATAAACCTGTATCTAACTGATCAATAAAGAAAACAACATCCCTTTCATCAATCACGCCGTTAATTAAAGCTGTCATTTTAGACACATCATTTAAATACACGGTTAAAAAAGCGAGCTTTTCAATGTAGCGATCACAATCTGGCTCATCCGCAGGATTCATGGTTGGACCACAAAACTTTGCTGCGGGATCAATACTCACTCGATTTACAAGTCGAATGATTTTTTCTACATCCTGTGTTCCGGTTAGTAAATCCGCTGCCACTTTTAAATAGTGATAGTCAGAGGTATAACAACCGACATGAGTCGTATTAAAACGAATGGGATCGGCTTTGCCGCAGCCAAGCCGCTTAATGGCATACATAAGTTGTAATGTTGAAGATGCACCAATTCCTTGCACAAGGCGAATCATTTTATCAATGGAAACTTTATCTACCATATAGAGCAAGTCATTCACTGGCAAACCTGGATTGTTTGGATCTTCAGGTGAGTTTAAAAGCTTTTGCATTTCATCTGGCCCGACTTCACGGATAAAACGACCAATAATACTATCATCCTTTTTTTGTAATTTTGGTGGATCGGCTTTTCCTAAACAAGCAATATGCAAAATGGTAAAAAGAAGAAATATGTTCCGCAATAAAAACTTCATTTTAAACCTACCGTATACCCAAGTGTTACAAACATACCTGATTGATCCCACTGAACAGAACGAGAATATTCCGAGACGTCTTTTGTATAATTGGCATCGGGATTCGAACCACTACGGTATTCGCTCCAATTTCCACGTCGAACTAAATCTATACTAGAATTTTGTAGGTAATAACCACCACGAATATCTAAAAAGTGAGCTCCATAAAGATGAATTTGTAGTCCCGCAGCAAAACCAAGGCGTAAGGCTAACTCATCAAAAAAGTTTTCTTGAATATTAGCTTCTAATTTCGAAGTATATGTAGGGCTACCGGATACAGTAAGATCACTTGTCTCAAAGGCAAGTTTGCGCTTACCCGATAAAAACACAAGACCAACTTCCATGCCAACATAAGGCTTAAAATTTGGATTGGAAATTCCTTTTTCATGGTAATAGTAAAAACTCATAAAGTTATCCAGTATAAAAAAATCATCCTGAATTTGGATTTTCCCTTGGTAAGAATACTCGGATGGCCTGCCACTTGGTGGATTGGCAAGCGTATAGACAACCGGTCCTTCATAAGAATAAACTGGTCTTGTGAATGGCGGATACAGCAGCATGCCCCCGCCCATCCGAAAACCACGGAAAGAGTGCAAGGATTGAATTTTTTTAAGTAAAGGTGCTTGCTTAAAATTAATTCCAAACAAAGCTTCGATGGCTATAAAAGGCAGACCACCACCTTTTACCATGGAAATTCCACCTGGAATGGAACCGGAATAATTTGCATCTCCCTGAAATAAAACATCCTCTTCGATTGCTTTTTCTTTACTACGAACCCAATCCGCCGAATCTTGAAACAAGTGATACCCTACTCTTGTATTGAGCTCTATGCGATAAAACATGGACACTTCTTCTGCGTAAACACTCGCAGAAAAAAATATTATAAGTATGATACCAATTCGTTTCATTAAAAGACCATCCCCACTTGCACAAAAAATCCTAATAATTCAAATTTGTTGTTTTCATGAGATTGAAATCCTAATGCCGTAGTTGGAAACGTGGCTGCAATGGTATCTCCCATAATAGCAGCTCCTGTCCCATCCACATCACGGTCTAAATAAACCCAACCATAATTAAAACCAAGTTTGAAATCAAACTGAAAGCCTTTGTAAGACTTCCGAATGGCTCCATATAAGCGAAAAATAGGTCCTATATCATTGACAGCTAGAGATTCTGCGCTTCCTTCCATAATCCGATCACTATAATTTACATCGGGCTCATGAGCCTGATTAATGTTTAAGTCGGTTCTTTTTGCACTAAATTGGATTTTCTGGCTAGCCGATAAAATCATCAGTCCTGCTGTTGTACCAATGCTCATTCTTCCCCATTTTGGACTGCGATAAAAAATATAGTCATACGAAATAGCTGGTGCAATTAGCCATACTTTTTCGTTCATGGTAATGGTTAAATCGTACTGCCCCTTTTGCGTAGAACGATCTACAAATCCCATTTTAGCAAGGGGACATTGGTTTAAATCTGCCCCAGCTGCAGAACAGTCCTTATTTTCCGTCAACGTCATGGCTGTATTTACATCAATGGTTTTTAAGGGGACAAGACCTGCTGTTCCCAGCTCGAATTCTAACTGGTGATTGCCAAAAAGATAACCGAGATTTACATTGCCTGTTGGAAAAAAATACGTGGATGCTCGCTGAACTTTTTTTTCTGTTTCCATGGAAAACGAAGTATTAAAAATAATGAGTGGAATTTCAATAGGCTGCCCACCAAACATGCTTTCAATTTGGTTAAGCTTACTTAAAATATCCTCGCCTAATGTAAAATAATTTACATTTGTAGAAATTTTAAAATACCATTTTTGCGGATCTAAAATTTTTCGCTTGTGATAAAGTTCCGAGTAATCGCTTTTTATTTTTTCGGACATGGTTTTTTTATTAACA
>RFJE01000278.1 GCA_003695005.1 Candidatus Hydrogenedentota bacterium
TGGGTTGGCATGGATACTACGGACATTCGCACTTCCATTGAAGGCGAAGGTGGCAAGTATCGTTTTCCCGATCAGCCAATTGATGCGCCGGGGGCAGAGAAAAAGATCCAGTATATTTATGCTAGTACAAGGGATATTGAAGGGGTTTTGCGAAATTTAAAAAGAGATCCTATTTATGGATCTTGGTTTCCTTCGCCTGCCGTGTATAATATTTCCACGCTAGCCGGCCAAGGGGCAAACCAACAAAGGCCATTAGGACGTTTAGCTTTTTTCCAAAATTTTGAGACCATTCGAAAAACCCTCATTGCCGAAAGAGATTATTTACTTTCTTTAAGCAATGATCCCAAATATTTTGAGCTGATGGATCAAATTTCGGTAAACGGTAAACTTTCTGCACGCATTACAATTTTTATGACAGGTTCTGTGATGGGGGGTACTTGCTCGGGTTCTTTTTTAGATATGGCTGCGTTAATTCGGGATTTATTTCAGGGAATTCCACATAAAATGTATGGTATTTATGTTTTACCCCAAGCTTTTGAAAAAGTTGTGGATAATCCCCGCGCGCGTGCCAATGCTTATGCAGCGTTAAAAGAACTCGATTATTTTATGAGTGGGAATGAATTTGAAGCGGTCTATCCCGGTGGCTATAAAATTCATGTTCGGGGCAATTTATTTAAAAACGGTCGGGTGTATTTACTCGATAGGACAAACATGCAGGGGCACAGTGTACAGGATAGAGATCAGGTGCAGCAAATTACCAGCCAAATGATTTATCACTTTGTGGCTTCTAATGTAGGTGGTAAAATTGAAGAACGTTTGGTGAACTTATCAGACATAACGGCTGTTTATTTTCCAAAGCGCCATGGCGATGAGGATAGAATCATCCCGAGACGCAGAGCCGCTTACAATTCTTTTGGAATTAGCCGAGCTGTTTACCCCGTTCCAGAATTAAAGAAAATTGGTCTTGCTACTATCACGCAAAAAATTTTGCGACTATTTTTACGAGCTGCGAACATGCAAATGGTTCGCCAAGTTTTAGGGGATTTAAACCGCGGTCTTTTTTCCGACTTACGACTTCATCCTAGGATTTTGTTTGATAAACTTTTCCCTGATTTTCAAGAAGAGTTTAAATTAGAATTTAAGCCGCTAAAGCGAAAACTTAATGAAAACATTTCTCGAAAAAAGTACAAGAAAGTTTTTGAAGTATTAGAAATAGCCTATCAAGATTACAAAGATACTACAAAGCTTACGCATAAAATTCGCACTAAAATTTTAAATAAGTATGCCAAAAGAGAATGGAATCGTGTAGAGCCCATTATCCGATCAGCGTTTTTAGAAATTATCCAAGATCAAAATCGAGGCTTTCGTTTTGCCGAAGAAATTAAAAACAAAATTGAAAAACGCATTAAAAGCATTCGCGAAGTTTTTTACAATAATCTAGTAAAAATTGTCAAATATCCCGATGATGCTTTAAGGTCGCATCTGCGCAAATTAGAAGCAAAAAAAGGAAAAGATCTTACTATTGCCAAGGAACTTTTAAGTATGATTCGGTTTAATTTTGAGCAAAGTTTTTACCAAGGGATGCTCGAAGCTGCGGTTACCTTTTGTGACAATTATTTAGATAATTTAAACTTGCTTTACCAAAAAGAAGTTCAGGCTCTTCGGGATAAACTGGAAAAAATGGATGAGCTATTAAGCTTTGAAATTCGGGAAAATACTTTCGAAATTACAGAAAAACAAAATCCTGTTTTCCAGTATTTAGTCTCTAAAAACGACATTGATAAATTTGTGGATGTGTATTTTGAAAACCGACTTGGCATTGAAGAGCTAGCCCGCGAAGTTAAGTTTTACGAAATGGACAAAGCCGACGATTTATTACAGGATGAAGTGATTGCTCGCTTTGGTGCTCATGGAAAAAAAGCACTCGAAGAAGATGACTTGCTTGGTAGTGCAGAAGAAAAAAAGTTAAAAAGCGAAATGATAGAAGCTAGAATTTTTAAGAGGTCGCAAGAACTCATGGCAGAAGTGCTCACCTTAAAAGAAAAGCTTTACCAAAAAGTACTTTCTCGCTATGAAAACTTTGATTTTGAATCCATTTCCATTAAAGAAGCCTTAAAAGCAAAAGGGAAAACCGTAAAAGAAATCATTACCGAGTTAGATAAGTATTCTTCGCCATACATTCAGGTAAACCCCGATGGAATTGAATGCATTGAGCTTTTTCGTACTGTTAGTAATTTCGAATTAAGCGACTATGAAGTTGGGGATGAGCCAAAAGATCAGGACAATGACCTTCCCCCGAGATTAGATCACTTTAAAAAAAGAAGTATGTCGAAGCCACCAGTTCGAGCCGAGATGTTTACAGCACCACAAGTGGTAAAGCCGTATGAGCTTAAGACGATGGGATTGTTATTAAGCTTTCCCCTTTTTTCCATTACGAGCTTGCAACGTGCTTGCGAGGACTATCACAATGTGTATTTAGAGCGTTCGCATCCCCTGCATTTATTTAATGGGGCGCAATTAAATGCTGCGTACTTTCCCGATCCTTTTCGCGAAAGAAATTACATGAATCCCGTAAAAGTGTGGAAAGCCCTTGTCTTGTTTAAGCTTCTGATTCCGGTCAATGGTGTGTATAAGTGGTTGCCACAATTGCAGCCGCAAATGAAAGCGTTTTTTTATCGTAATAAAATGAAAAGCAAAGTGGATGCTTTTATCAAAGAAAGTCTTGCCGGCGAAGGCTTAAGCAAACAAAGTGCAGATACGTTATGGCAAGCTGCTGTTCTTACCCGCGTTGTCTTTAAGGCAAAAAATGGGAAATGGTATTTTGATAGAAAACTTATTTTTCAAGTAAAAGATATATTTGATAAAAATACGGCTCAAAATGCCATGGCTGCAGGAAAAACCTATCGCGAGTATGTACAGTCTTTGCCGGAGCCCGTCATTGCCACAAAGGACGATTGGCAAAAAATGCTTAACGACAATGAGTTTCATACTTTTATTACAAAGACTCTCGAAGAAATTTTAACCGAAACGCAAAAGAAACTTACAGAAGGGGTGGATTTAGAAGTTCCCCCTTCGGCTCTTGCGTCCATTCCTGATTTAGGGTTTAAAGATCACTATGCTTTTTTTGCCTTTGTTGAGAAGCAAGCTTCGGTGGAAGTAATGGAATTTATTAAGGCAGCCATTACCACTCGTATTTTTGCATATTTAGAAAGCGCAAAATTTCGTCTAGAAAGTGATCCAACAATCCGCGACATTGAAAAAATTGGCAACTTTTTAGAAGAGCGTAGACAAGCCATCCCCGAGTGTATTTTGTTTGACTTAAAAGCGTATTATGGAATTGGCTAAAAAGTTGACAGTGCCTCTCAAAATTCGGTTTTAACTGCGTGGAAAAAAAAGTTATCTTATCGGGAATCCAACCGTCAGGCTCATTGCATTTAGGTAATTACTTTGGTGCCATGCGCCAACATATTGAGTGGCAAGACAAAGGCGAGGCATATTACTTTATTGCAAACTATCATGCTCTTACATCGGTTCGAGATGCTGATACTTTGCGAAAGTACTCACTTGATGTTGCGATGGACTATTTAGCGTTAGGGCTTGATCCTCACAAATGTGTATTTTTTTTGCAAAGTGATGTTCCCGAAGTTACAGAGCTAGCCTGGATTTTAGGCACCCTAACCCCCGTTGGTTTAATGGAACGAGGGGTTGCCTACAAAGACAAAATTGCACAGGGCTTAAGTCCTAATATTGGTCTATTTACA
>RFJE01000279.1 GCA_003695005.1 Candidatus Hydrogenedentota bacterium
ATTCGTATTCCAAAGTTATTTTTCTGCAATGAATTACTGCACGTTTTCCGTCCCGTCAACCGTCTCATCACTGCGCGTCCTGCGCTACCCCCCGTGCGGGATAGCTAGAAAATAGTACAATCCGTATAAACTACAAAGCTCATTACTGCTGCATTTTTCACTTACAGGGAAACATTGGACGCTTACGCGGGAACATCCATGTCCCGCCAACCTCTTTTATGAAGTTTTACTGAACATAAATCCTATAATTTCATTTTTCAGTTGTTCTACGTTTTGCCCTGTTTTAGCTGACGCCACGAAAACCTTATCTCCACTCTTTTGAAAAGATTTTGACCATTCCTCGACAAAGTCGCTATCTTCAATTAAGTCAATTTTATTCAATACAATAAAGTAAGGCTTTTCCCGAAGAACAGGATTATATTCATCGAGTTCGGATCGTAAAATTTTTAAATCATCATGCACTGTGGCAGAGTGAATATCCAACACAAAAATAATTAGCCGAACCCTCTCAATATGTTTTAAAAAAGATAAACCAAGGCCATGTCCTTTCGAAGCTCCTTCTATAATTCCGGGAATATCGGCTAATAAAACACGACCTTTTTCCGAAGTTAGCACCCCTAAGTTAGGGGTAAGGGTTGTAAATGGGTAATCTCCAATTTTTACATCCGCATCCGTTAATGCTTTTAACAATGTTGACTTACCCGCATTGGGAAAGCCTACAAAGCCAACATCTGCAATGAGCTTCAGCTCTAGCCGTATCGGCAATTCTTTCCCTTCTTCCCCCGGCTGAGCAAAGCGAGGTGTTTGCCGAACCGCTGTTTTAAAAAAAGCATTCCCTTTTCCACCACGCCCCCCTTCGAGTAGAACATACTCTCCTTCTTCGCTTAAATCATACAGTAACTCATTTGTATCTGAGTTATATACCTGAGTTCCCACAGGTACTTTAATAACAACAGGCTTACCATCTTTGCCTGTGCGGTTTCGACCCTCGCCGGGCAAGCCGTTTTGCGCTTTGTAAACTTTTCTCGGCCGCAAATGACCTAAGTTTAAAACCCTTCTATCCGCTTCTAAAATAACACTGCCACCTCGACCACCATCACCTCCATTAGGGCCACCAAAAGGTATATATTTCTCCCGCCGAAATGATACACAACCCGGACCACCATTACCTGCCTTAACCCGAATCACAATTTCGTCGATAAATTTTCTCACAATTATAATATAATAAAAAAAACGGCTTTTGGCCGTTTTTTTGATAAAAATTTATAGTGATTTATTCGGGATAAACAGAAATACGTTTTTTTTGTTTATTCACCCATTCAAATTTTACACGACCATTGATTGTTGTAAAAAGAGTATCGTCTTTCCCCCTTCGAACATTGACTCCGGGATAAAAACGTGTTCCTCTTTGGCGTACTAAAATAGACCCGGCTTTTACAAACTGTCCACCGTAGGCTTTAATGCCTAATCTTTTCGATTTTGAATCACGCCCGTTTTTTGTGGATCCACCACCTTTTTTATGTGCCATGGTGCATAAGTTTTAGAAATCGACAGCCTGTCAAGCTCTTCTTGTGTTACAGTCTTAAAATTTGTCAGCAATTCTCGGTGAAGGGAAAAAGGCTCCTTCACCCCCTCACCTTTTTTAACGTTGTGTAACCTATATGGTGTGCATTGACCCTGTTAAGCAGAGAACAAAATCTTATTCTACCTTTGCGCCAAAAAAGGTGAGGGGGTGAGGGACAGCGATACGGCGTTTCGCTGTCTTCCACTGCAATGTACAATTGAGAGTTGGTGGGAACATTCCTCCCCCTCAATTAACCGTAAGCGCTGAATTAACCCCATCGTAAAAAATTATTGCTCACTTAAAATGATATTTTTTTTTGCAATATGAAGAATTTCGTGAAAGCAGGTTTTATTGTTTTTTTGGTTTTTGTACAATTACCATTGCAAGCTCGCATTGCCTATGGCACGCAGGGGGATATGTTATCCGGAGCACGGAATACAACTTATATTGCGGATCTTCTTAGTTATCCTTTATTTATATTTTCTGCAAAACATACAGGTGGGTATGGCACTTATTTCTTTCATGCTTTTGTAATTATCCCAATTTACTCATATTTTAAAACATTACAACATGAATACTTTGGACATGCTTATCGTGCTCGACAATATCACCGTAAAAATGACTTAATTATGAAAGCCCCATTCCCTTATAACTTGTTTATAGAAGATAATATTGCCGTAGCGGGTTATGTAAAAGTAACTTTTGATACTTTGCCTACTTATGATGAGCGTTTACTGTTAGATGCAGCCGGCATCGAAGCAAATAATATTGCTGCGAAAGATTACCGAATCCCCATGCTAAAAGGAAAAAGCTTATTTTATAATTACTTAATTTCTCGACTAAGTCCTTTTGGTTATATTTTAGGAGACTCGGGACAGATTTCAGGTGGTTTTGAAGGCGATCCTTCGCAATACCGATTAGCTCTAAAACAAAAATATAATGATAATAATGCTTTATCCGTGGTGAGCATGCGTTGGCAAAGCTTATGGTATTTGTTAGACCCATTTTTATGGACTTATGTTTCGGATGCAATGAAGCCTTGGCCTATTGGAAAGGAATTAAAATTTACATTTAGCACAAATTATTATTTATCCCCCTATGGTCCTGAGTTTCAATTAGACTTTTATCTTATTAAGAAAAAAACTATTTGGATTGTTACCCCTCGTTATGGTCATGGAGTAAAATATATAAATGGTGGTTTAAGTGTAGTAGGCCGCAATATTATACGAGTTAGCCAAATTGGTTTTGGAATGGATGCACATACATGGTATCAGCCAAAAGCTAATAATGGACTTGCAGAAACCACTATGAGTTTTGGAGGAGGCTTTGCTTTACAGGCGGAATGGTATTTTAACCCTACTTATTCTTTAGAAGCAATGCTTGGTTATAAAACTGCCGGCTTTTTACCTGGTCGTTCCTTGGATTCCGAGACTTATTTTTTTATTGGGTTAAATATGCCATTTGACTTATTAGGCCGTGATTCTCGATTAGACGGGGGTAATGACTAAATTGAGTAACACATTAGTGTCAGCGATTCTCGGCGAAACGCCGAGAATCGCTGGAAATGAATTAAAAATAGGAAAAAAAGGCCTGCTCGTGCTCAAACAGTCCTCGGCGGAGCCTGCGGAACTGCGCCGAGCAGGCCTTTTTTTCCTTCACCGAGAATTGCTGCATTAGTGTAAAAACCAAGCTAAATTAGAGGCTTTACAGTATATTCCGCTTTTTTAACAAACACTTATGAAAAAGCAATTTTTAATTTATGGGGCCAATGGTTTTACAGGCCGATTAATTACAGAACAGGCTGTAAAAGAAGGGCTAAAGCCAGTTTTAGCAGGTCGTAATGAACAAGCAATATCGGAACTAGCGCAGCAATATAATTTGGAGCATAAAATCTTTTCTCTTAACGAGGTAGAATCCGTAGCGAAGGAATTAGCGAACTTTTCTTTTGTAATTCATTGTGCCGGCCCTTTTGTGAATACGGCCGAAATGATGATGGAAGCATGCATTCTTTCGGAAACTCACTATACCGATATTACAGGAGAAATCCCCGTATTTCAGTTAGCTAAGAAAAAAGATTCTGCTGCATTAGCGGCAAACATTATGTTAATGCCGGGGGTTGGGTTCGACATTGTTCCAACGGACTGTACGGCCCTTATCGCAAAGGAAGCTTTGCCCGATGCCAATAAAATCCGCATTGCTTTTGTTGGTTTAGCAAAAACTTCCATTGGTACAACAAAGTCTGCTTTAGGGCAATTACCAAATGGATCTCTTATACGGGAAAACGGCGAATTAAAAAGGATTCCACATTTTAGCAAAACCTGGCATACAAAAATTTTAGGAAAAGACTACGATTTAGTTGCCATTCCATGGGGTGATGTTTATACTGCATATTATACCACGGGCGTTGATAATATAGAAGTATATACGGCATTGCCGAAAGAGCAAATTTTAGCTGGGAAGCTATTGCGTCCATTTTTAGGCTTATTGCGTAACCAAACAATTTTAGAGTTTGCACAAAAGCAGATAGAGCGTCATGCTCAGAATCCTACTGTGGAAGATATGCAAAAAGGCTATTCTTATGTTTTAGGAGAAGCGAGCAATGCAAGTGGCCAAAGAGTACGCAAAATGATTCGGACAAAAGAAGGATATAGCTTTACAGCTCACTCTGCGGTTCAGGTTGCCAAAAAAATCCTTGATGATGAGTGGAAATCAGGGTTTAAGACACCGGCGAGTGTATATGGAAGTCAGTTTGTTTTTGAAATAGAAGGGACACAGGAAATGGAATGAAAAAGTATAGTTTGTTATTGCTTATTTCTGTCCATGCGATTTTTGCAGGAAAAGGCAGTTTTGATGTAAAGGCCTCTCTTCCATTATCGAATAAAGCATATCCGTTTGGCATTTTACGAGCAGAATATGCTCATTTATTTTCATCCGGTATTTATTTTTATTCCGTATTTGATACAGAAGCTTTATTCGTAAGGGCCAGTCAATCGAGTGGTAAATGGTTTTATGGAGTCGATGTTTCTGGACATTTAGTGGATTGGCAAAACTTAGAGTTTATTGTAGACCGGGAAGGTAACTTGCGCAAAGAAATTTCCATAAAGGCAGCCGAAGGCAAGGGAGAAATCTTCTTTGGCATTAAAAGCAAAGCTCATTTTTTAAAACTGTCCACAGGGTATGAAGTAGCAAAACTTTCTCCACGAGAAGGAGATACATCTCTTTCTACTTCTGGACAGTGGGCTTGGCTTTCGGCCTTTTTAGGAAAATGGAAAACTATATTTTTTGTTCCGGGCTTTAAACTCGAAGATTTATACATACTAGGCGTACAATCGCGTTGGACACAAAAAAAATATGTTCTTTGGTGGCAGCAGTATCCTATAAGTATATCTGGAACCAATGATATAGCTATGGTAGGGCGGTTTGGCCATTTCTGGAAAATGAAGACAATTACCATGAACGTTTCTGCACAAACAGGATTGAGTAATTTAGCAGCTCCGGGAGAAGTAAGAGATTTAACATTTTATTTTTCGCAAGGTGGACCGGAAAAACCCTATCGTCGTTTAGCAGGTTTTGCTTTTTCCGAGTATCGAGCTCCGATTTATGGATTAGTCAACTCGGATATTTATTGGAAACTTGCAGGTAGTTTTTACTTATGGGCGGTAGTAGATTTTCTTGCAGTCGATGCTAACGCTACGGGTTCGAATCAGTGGGAAGATAATATTCATAGCGGGGTTGGCGTAGGTAGTATTTTTCGCTTGAAAAGTTTTTCTATTTATGAAAGGATTGACTTTGCTTTAACAGCAAAAAGAAAAGGTTCCGAGCGGCTTCAAGTTTTTGTAGGGCTTTCTGGAGTTTTCTAGTGCGTCCTATCATTGTATTTTCTGGTCCATCCGGTTCAGGAAAAAATACAATTATTAGCGAACTCTTAAGACAAAGAGATGATGTTGCTTATTCTGTTTCTGTTACAAGTCGCAAGCCAAGACCTGGCGAAAAGAATGGACAAAACTATATTTTTGTAACACCAAAAGAATTTGAGCAAAAAATCAACGAAAATGAGTTTTTAGAATGGGCAAAGTATTTAGATAATTACTATGGGACTTCTCGCAAGGAAATTGAGAAAATCCAAAGACAAAATAAATTTCCTCTTTTAGATTTAGATACACAAGGAGCGTTAAACTTAAAGCGACGCGGAGAAAATGTGTTCACTATCTTTATCAAGCCACCGAGCTTAAAAATTTTAGAACAACGTCTTAGAAAACGCGGCACGGATAGTGAGCAGGAAATCCAAAAACGATTAAAAAATGCATCTAAAGAAATGGCTTTTGCAGACAAGTACGATTTTGTTGTGGTCAATGACTCATTAGATAAAACTGTTCAAACCATTGATGATTTACTAAATCAATTAGCAAGCAGCGATTCTCGGCGAAACGCCGAGAATCGCTGAATCTA
>RFJE01000280.1 GCA_003695005.1 Candidatus Hydrogenedentota bacterium
CTTCATCACCATCTTCTAAACCTAATCTATCCGCATCTACCTTGTTAATTTTAATGCGGTTTTCAGGCTTAATAGAAAGTTGTGTCCAGTAGTTACTAATCGTCCTAGAGTGACCACCAAAAACTTCTTTATAGGTGTTCAAATAAAATTCATTTTCTCCCAACTTTTCTGTACCTACTTCTTTTCCGTCCATTTGCTTAATGGGGTCGTAAATGGCTAGGCCCGAGAAGTACTTGCCAGTAATACTGTGCTTTTGGGTTGCTACATGGTCGATGAAAAACTTCATTTGCCTTCCAATGGGTTTGCTTACATAAGGAGTATTTAAACCGGTCTTAAACTCAGCAAACCGTCCTCCATGATTAAGCACAGTAACAACACGTCGCCAGAGTTTTTCATCGTTGCCAATTGCTTTTTTCCATTTTGCTTCGTCAAACACTGCTTTTGGCAAATGTTTTCTGGCTTTTCTAAAAAGATCCATCTCTTTATCCGTTGCTTCCGGGACAGCATCCCCTGGTTTATCCCCATTTGCAATGTTAGCAACTAATTTTAAGTAAAAATCTTCGGGACGCTTAAAGTCCATACCCTTTCCGAAACCATCTTTACCAATTCCAGGCAAACCTAGCTTTTGCCCAACAGCTAGCAAGAAAGCTTCTAGGGATATTGGCATTTCCTCGCCTTCAACTTTTACAATTTCCGGAATTGGCGCCACAACAGGCTGTCGAACTTTACTAGCCTTTGTTGGGATAGAGGGCGGAATATGTGGCGTTCCCCATCGCTCGAGATAAGTAATATCCGGGAAAATATAGTCGGCGTACATGGAAGTTTCCCCAATGACTATATCACAAGCAATAAAGAGAGGGATTTTCTTGGTATCCATTAAAATCGGAATATTTTTGTGTCCCCCAGGAATAGACAATGCCGGGGTTCCTTTGTGTAACAACAGCACATCAATTTTATACGGATACCCTTCTGCCGCAGAAGGAATTACCTCTTGGTACACATTGCCTGTGAAAGGATACCAGGCTCTTTTGGCTGGATATCCATCATCCCGGAAGAAACTAGTATCCTCATATTTTGTTTTTTCTCTGGATACAGGATATCCAAATGCAGTAAGTTTTCCCGGGTGTAGACTTTTCTTAATATTGAACGGACCATTTTTAGAACCATCTTCATGCCAATGGCCTCCACCGCCTTGCATGCCACCTTCCCAGTCGATATTCCCAATTAGCATATTTAGGTAAATGATCGACATGCCGGCATAATATCCATTCGCATGTTGAACAGGTCCGCGGTACAGCTCTGCAGCAGCTTTTTTTCCATGGGATGTAAATTCTTTAGCGACTTCTTTTATTTTCTTTAAGTCGCAACCAGAAATATCAGCCCACTCTTGCATGGTTTTTGAAAAAGCATATTCTTTTACAAGTTGCAAGGCCGATTTGACTTTTTTACCTCCCACAACAGCATCAACAAACAAATCTCCGGTAACTGGTCTTTTGTCATCGTTAATATCTACAGCTACGGGTCGGCCATTTTGCATAACCACAAATTGGGTATTTGAACCAAGACCTACTTCCGAAGCACGTAAATAACGAGCTCCTCTGCCATTTTCTATAACAACAAGTAGAGGCGCATCACTATAGCTTTTCTCTCCTGTTGCTTTTGCTGCGGCTTTGTTTGCATTGGCTAAAAACTTCTTATCATATTTCTCATTTTCGAAAATCCAGCGAATCATGGCATAAGCTAACGCTGCATCTCCCCCGGGTCTTACCGGCAACCACCAATGCGCTTTCGCTGCTGTTTGGGAAAGACGAGGATCCACAACAGCCATTTTAAAATTTCTCTCGGTGAGCGCTTTTGTAACCTTTTCGGCCATTGCTGTCTTGCCAAAGTTTGCTTCAAAAGCACCGGTACCGAAGAAAATAACGAATTCAGAGTGCACAAAGTCAGGCTTTAAATGATGCTTGCCATGACCCCATTTTCCTTTTCCTTTTTCAACATGCCACTCACTTGTAATTTCGTTAAAGGCAATATGGTGAGATTGCTCACAAATTGTGGTATGTTCAAAAAAGTTTTTAGACCCAAAAGAGTTAAATGTAAAGCGTTTTCCGAACTCTTTTCGGCCATGCTCAATACGGCCACAAAGCATCACAAACCCGTTATTCTTAGGTCCTAAATCTGGTCTGTCAGGATCGATGAGTTTGTCCAGGTGATTTTTGTACTTTCTCTTAAAGGCAGCCACACTCATTTTACCCTGGCCTACTTTTTTAGCATCTTCTGCCATTTTTTTAGAAAGACCTGGATCTCTTAGGGCCCAAACATCTTTTAAACCTTTTACATGGCCTTCTCCAAATAAGTTTCCACCATTGACAATCTCTTCAATCGCTTTGTTAAAGTCAATGGTAACCCACTTATTTTCCCCACGTTTACCGGCTCGCTTCAATACCTTGCGGATGCGGTACGGATCATAAACCGTTTGAATACCGGCCTGTCCTTTTGGGCATGCTTTACCATCGTAATGAGCCGCCTGAAAAACTGGCATATCGTAGTTAAAGTTAAATAAATTGTTTTGTGGCCCATAGGGATTACCATCAATCTTGTACAGTGTCCCTTTATACAGTTTCGCTTTAACAGAACATGCATTGTGGCACTGTAAGCAAGCTGTATAAATTATATTTTCTGGCTTTAAAAGGGGATAGTCAAATTTTGCTGGCTCTTTGAGCCATTTTTGTAATTCACCGCATGAGCTCATGACACCAGCCGAAGTCCCTAATAAAGCCGATGTTTTAAAGAAATTTTTTCGGCTAATGGGCCTCTTGGCTAGGTCGTTCAATTTTTCCAATATTTTTAAGTTTTTCATTTTAGTCCTCCTTTCCTGAACTAGAATTTTCCGAGTGTAACAATGGAAAGTAACGCGCACCTAAATAAAAAATAGTTAATCCCATCCAGATTACAAATATGGACGCTAGCCACTCCTCAAGACTTGGCATGTAATGGAAACTTAACCTTGGTTGTACAAACGCATTTTCAATACCTTCAAATCTCTCAAAGCTAAGCCCGGGAATAACAATGTTTAGTCGGACTGCCATAAAAGTAACAGCAATTAAAGCACAAGCTGTTACAATTTGAGAGATTGTGCTTTCTTTTTTGGATAGAAGATATACTGGTAGAAATACGCCTAAACCAAGGTGGAATATCCAGAAAACATACCAATATGGCCCAAAAAGGATTAACTTAAAGGCTACTGTGTGCTCGGGATTTCCTCCCCAAAAGGCAATGGAGAATTCAGCCCACTCGAAAATAAAATCTACAATCAACAAGCCTAGGACTATATTCTTCAAAGACTTGATGACTTCTTCAAAATAAGCATCTCGTTCTTCCCAAAATAAGTACAATACGATGCACAAAAAAGCAACGCCGGAGAGCAAAGCTCCAATCACAAAGTAAATCGGAGTTACCGCAGAGTGCCAGTAAGGATTTGCAGCCACAACTCCAAACAATGCACCCATTCCACCGTGAAAGCCTAACGCAAGCGGAACTCCTGCCATTCCAAACTTACGGAGAGTTTGCTCATCTTTTTCCAGTGCTTCCTTGGAAGTATCATGATTGCCAAAAAGGAATAGGTTTGCAATTTTACCCACCAGATTTTTTTCTGCTGCTAAGGCAACCAATTCTTTTCGAAGAACTAACCTCAATTCCAACAGAAGCACAATAAAGTACAGTGAATAAAGAAAAATAACCCAAACCATCATCGAGCTAAAATGGGGATATAAAAATACTTTGTAAAAGCGCTCCATGTGCCCAATATCAAACCACGCTGATGTTAGAGCACATATTAATGTTACAAGAGCTGTAAACAAAGCCAATCGTCCAATCCGCTCAAATTTCTCTAATCGAAAGATAAAAATCATTGATGAGAGCAGAAAGGAACCTGCCGATAAGCCCACAAAATAAATATCAAAGGCAATCCACAGCCCCCAGGAGACATAGCTGGTTAGGTTTGTAATTTTTAGACCTTCGGTTAATCGCAGGCCTAAACCGATTAAACCTAACACTCCTAATACTCCCCATAAAATTTGCCATTTCCGATCTAATTCTCTTAAGTTAATCATTGTGTCCTCCTAAATGATATAAAATACTTTTGGACTTGTTCCTGCTTCTTCTTTTAATCTCATTACTTTTTCATTCCCAATTTTTTGACTAATTAAAGAATCAGGATCCGATATATCGCCAAAATAATTTGCGCCCCCTATACAAGTTGTTACGCAAGCTGGTAATGCTCCTGCTTCCAATCGATGTACACAAAAAGTGCACTTTCTTGCATTCCCGACAGGAGATTTAAGTCCTGAGCGCTTACGTTCTTTCTGCCAGTCAAACGTAGCCTTTTTATCGTATTCAGCTAAGTGTGGCGCATCCTGTGTATAGTACTCACCAAAATCAAACATACGATGTTCGTAAGGACATGCTGTAATGCAATACCGACATCCAATACATTGATCGTAGTCAATTTCAACAAGACCATCGGGCCTTACAAAAGTAGCCCCTACTGGACAGACTGGTACACATGGTGGATTGTCGCACTGCATACAGGGTTTTGGCAAATTTCGAATGCTTACGTTGGGGTACGTACCAATTTCTTCTTTTACGACTGGCCTGTATACGAC
>RFJE01000281.1 GCA_003695005.1 Candidatus Hydrogenedentota bacterium
CATTTATTCGTAACATTCCTAATAAACGTATGCCTAAAAAGAATAGTCCATCAAATCAGATTGGAAAGACACAAACCACCATGAATAATGAATATATTGTGATAATGAAGAAAACTTGACTGTACCCAACAATAGATAACCAAAATCATGGCCAAAACACCAAATAATTATTTTACCGCAAGAAAGCTAGTGTACACCAGTACCAAAATACCACGTTGACCCTTAACATGCACAGTAGGCTAATTTTCTTAAATCTCCAAACTTTACAACATCTGAACGGGATTCACATCAAATTCCCACTTTATAGCTGACTTCCTTAAAATAGGATCGATGTTTTTTTTGGCCCTGTGGCAAGCTTCTAGTAAATGGTGCTCACTCAAAGAACGAAATATCCATTGATAACGGTATTCTCCGGCTAGCTTTTCAATTGGTGCGGGCATCGGCCCTAAAATTTCTATTGGCTTATCTGTTTTTTCCAAAGATGTAAATAAATCATTTTGAAAAATACTCGATTGAATGGCTTGCGATAAAAGCGGAAGAATTTTTTCCATATCTTCTTTAGAAGATGTCCTTAATAAAAAACGAGCAATTCTGGCAAAAGGGGGATACAATAAATCCCGACGAAATTGTAATTCCGTTTTAGCAAACTCTGTATAGTTGTATTTCGCTGCATTTGCCACAGCGTAATGAGAAGGTTGCATAGTTTGGACAATCACCTCGCCAATTTGGTGACGGCCACTTCTTCCTGCAGCTTGTAGAATAAGCTGAAAGACTCTCTCTGCCGATCGAAAATCAGGTAGAAACAAACTATGGTCAGCAGCTAATATTCCAACCAGCGTAACCCCTGGCAAATCAAAGCCTTTTGCTAGCATTTGAGTACCTAGTAAAATGTGAATTTTATGATCTCGAACCGCCTGCAAGACATCCTCTAAAAAACCAACTTGCTTTGAGCTATCCTGATCTACCCGTGCATACTCCACATTTGGAAAACTTTTTTCAATTTCATCTTCGAGCTTCTGCGTGCCTCTTCCTGTAAACTTGTACTTGGCATGGCAGACAGGGCAGTGAATTCCAAGCTCTTCTTCGTATCCACAAAAGTGGCAGCGATAAAGCGGGTTTGTGTAATGGCGATGTACCGTAAGCGACAGCGAACAATTAGGACACTGCACCGATTTTTCACATTGTGGACAATAAGCCATTTGGCTATGACCACGCCGATTTAATAAAAACAAAACCTGATTGCCTGCCTGTAAATGCTCCCTTGCCTTTTCGCGCAATGGCACAGATAGAGCCGGTCTTGTGCTATCTAAAGAATCATAATGAACTAATGTAATTTTGGGAAGGGGTTGTCCGGTAGCTCGACGCGACAATGTATGCAACGAAAACTTCTTTTGTACAGCATAGTGATACGACTCCACCGAAGGGGTTGCCGAAGCTAAAAGAAGCCTTTTTGCAAAAGAAGTAGGAAGTTTTGTCTTATTCATGAGCAAACGAGTATAAGCTACTTTACGAGCGTCATAGCGAGGACTTCGATTTTCTTTGTAAGAGCTATCATGCTCTTCGTCAATAATTACAAGCGAAACATCAAACAAAGGTGCAAAAATGGCCGATCGAGTACCAACCACTAAATTTGCTTCTCCTTTTAAGATGCGTTTGTACTCTAACAGTCTTTCGGATTTCGAAAGACCGGAATGTAAAATGGCCATTTTTTCTTGGAAGAGTGGTTTCATCCCTGCTAAAAATTGATACGAGAGTGCAATTTCGGGAACAAGTAAAATGCAAGAAAGGCCAGCATGCACATATTCTTGTAAGATCTCTAAATAAATCCGTGTTTTACCCGATCCAGTAATTCCATGCAAAAGATGAACATGGACTTTAGAATTATTTTTTTGTTTAATTTCTTGTAGTACTTGTTTTTGGTCTTCCGTTAATGGTGGCATGGTAAATGCATTGGCAAAAGTAGGATTTTCTTTTTGCGAAAGGGTTTCTCTTTTGCCTGACGGTATCATGGCAAAAATCGCATCTCCTAACTCACTTAATGTCTGCTCCGATACTTTTTCGGCAAGCTCCCATTGCTCTTCGTTAATAATGGGTTCTTTATCGATAATGCGCTCAATGGCTTTGAGTTCATGCTTGTTATCTGCTTGTGTTAATTTTGTGAGTTTTGTTATTAAGCCGATTTTTAATTCATGACCAAAAGGGGCTACCACACGGACATGTAAGTTTACTTTTAATTTTAATTTTTCGGGAATGAAGTATGCATATTGTTTAGATGATTTTGGAAAGATAACCTTAGCAATCATTAAGGTTTCCTAATGGTATAGGTAGATACAAAAATTTCGGGGTTTAAGTATTTTTCAATAATCCGCGCATACCCTGTTAAAACTTCATAGCGATTTTCCGCTCGAATCGGATTGATCCATGTTTTCTCGGCAATCCGCTTAAAGGTTGCTTCTAATGTATCCCAATTTGGACTTACCTTTTTTTCTAAAAAGCTCTTGCCTAATTTTAAGTCCATCATTTGTATTTGGCCTTCTCCTTGTTGATTTTGATACCATTCCACAGGACGACGTCCATACGTCTTTGCGTCATAAGACAATTGAATATTTTTAGCCTGACTTATAAGTTCTTTTGGAATAGCTTTTTGTATCCATTTTGAAAATCCATTTTTATGTTGAAGGCTCCATTGCCAAAAAGGCATTTCATTTTGAAACGACGCATAAAGCTTAAATTGATTTTGTCTTAAATCTTTGACTTCTGTTTGTAAAATGCCATTTTGCAATAATAAGTTTGCTTGCAGGGGAAAGCCCTCTTGCGAGTGAACTTGCACAGAAAGCGACACGCTTGGTCGCAATAAAAATTGCCTATAAAACGAAGTGTGGTAAGCTAGTTGTTGATTTCCAGTTTCTTGCATCCCTTTCCATAAAGCTTCCATATAGGATGATGTAATTTTTTTTGAGAGAGACTCTAACAACAAGCGAGTATCACCTCTTACTTTTATATTGGCTGTGTGATCGCCTGCAAAAAGGCGCAATTTTTCTGTAATCCCCACCGTGCGGTTATCTCCATAGGGATAGGCTACATAAGAGTAAGAAGAAGGGATGATGCGAAACTCTCCTTTGGCATCTAGACTCACTTGTGCCTTTAGGATGTCTCCAAAAAAGTTCAAACTGTATTTATTTTCGCTCATGGTAAAATTGACTTGTATATGATTCGCAAATTCTTTTTGTTGCGATTGAATTTTTCCATTTTCCATTTGTAAGCTACCATACAAACTGCGGTATAGATATTTTTCTTTTAAAGGCTCATCCATGGAAAAACGCAAGCTCGATAGTCCATATAGCTCATAACCATTCATGAGGGGAATTTTATTTTTTGGATTTCCTGTTAGC
>RFJE01000282.1 GCA_003695005.1 Candidatus Hydrogenedentota bacterium
AATAAATGGACATCCATTTTTTCTCTTGGATATCCCGAATCGCATTTTTCATATTTTTGGCCTAACCATCTGGCCACAAGAAATGTATTTTTTACATTTAACTTTACTGTTAGCTGGCATTAGTTTATTCTTCTTTACTTCTTTATTTGGACGTATCTGGTGTGCTTATGGATGTCCACAAACCATTATGACCGAAGTCTATGATTTTGTAGGCAGAAGAATTGCAGGAAATAAATACGGGAAAAAAAGAATTTCCAAAGGGCTAAAAGCAGCCGTGTACATAGGGTGGATCTTAACATCTCTGATTTTAAGTTTAATTTTTATTGCTTATTTTAAAGACATTTATGCCATTTTTCGTGAAATTGCTCACGCTGATTTTTTTCTTCCATCGGGCGGACTAAAAACATGGGTTTTATTTTGGATTGCGTTCACTGCTCTGGCCACCTTTATATGGGGGTACTTTCGCGAAAATGCCTGTAAATATGTTTGTCCTTATGGCAGATTCCAAACCGCTCTTTTAGATGCCCATTCCCCTGTTGTCACGTATGATGTAAAACGAGGCGAGCCCCGCCGACAAAAAGGGCAAAAGATTGGCGAACATGAAGGAGACTGCACAGCTTGTAACTTATGCCAAATTGTCTGCCCTACCGGTATTGATATTCGGGAAGGGCTGCAAGTTGGCTGTATTCGCTGTGGACTTTGTATTGATGCCTGCACCATTGAAATGAGTAAGTTTGGTAAAAAAACACTCATTGATATGACCACCATGGATACAGCTTTACAAGAAACAGGGCTTAAAAAATATATTCGTGGACGAACTGTTACGTATGGTACTTTATTTACTTTAATTTTAGGGTTATTTATTTACTTACTGGCTATTCGAGTCCCCATGAAAGTACAGGTTGTTCCTAGTCGAGATATTTTGCCTACTTATATTCCCTCACAGGGTTTTCAAAATATTTATGAAGTAGACATTGCCAATATGTCTTTTGACTCTCGGAAGGTTCATATTCAGCTTATCTCACCACAAAATAAACTTCGGATTGCTTCGGCAGTAAAAGAAATTCAATTGCCACCAGAAAAGCTTACGAAAGTTACCCTTCTTGTCCAGTACCCCGCAAAATCCGAAAATGAAAATCCAAAGTCGATCATTCCCTTTCGGATACGCGTGCAAGATATACAAAACAAAGAAGTTGTTGCCGAGACGAAAACGATATTTAGTTTTCCATAATGAGCCCTTCGCTAAAAAAAGCCTTTCTCCTTATTGGCATTAGTTTTGCCTGCTTATTAGCAGCCGTGGTGCTATCTTTAAAAATTGCTTATGATTCACAAACTCCACCTATGACGCATAACTATTACGAGAAAGGCTTAAACTATCAAAAATATATCGATATGGATAAAAGAGCAAAAAAAGAAAACTTTCAAATTACTAAAGAAAAAATTGATTTTACAAACAAGAAATTAACGTTTGTATTGATGTATCCTGCGACTCGGAACGCGCAAAAAATCCAAAGTAAAATTCATTTTGATTATGGTAATTATGAATCGAAGGCCTATTCAGCCACAGTGCTTTCTAAACATTGCAATCAGGTATGTACTATACAATATGCAGTTTCTTTGCCCGCTAGACGATTTTATGGTGCTAAAATCCTCCTTGTCATAGACAACAACAAAAGACTTTTTAAAAGAATCACTATGGATTAATTTTGCTAACTTCATAAACTTAGGCAACATCGATACGGACTTACAGTTTAGTTCCCGATTCTTAAGAATTTTTCCGACGTACAATGGCAAAAAAGTCCATATCAATATTTTTAGTTTGTGTAGGGTTACCCCATAAGTCACAAGCTTTTTCAAAAGCTTTGCGAAAAAAATCATCGCCAGAATCTTTTATGCAAGCACGAGTCGCCGACCAAGAATTGACAAAATCAAATACCTGTGCTAAATTCCATTGAATTTCCATCTTAAACGTTGGCACTTCCACCGCTTGATACGGGAAATCCACATTTGCATATTTTTCCCACAAAGCATATACTCGTGGATTCCAATATGGCTTCAGTTTTTCTAAAATACGATCCTGAAAAAAAGTATCGAATTCAGGATTTATCTTAAAAAAAGAGTAACCAAACACAGCTAATATCCCATTTTTCTTTAATGTTCGATTGACCTCTTTCCAAAAAGCAGGAATATCAAACCAATGAAGTGCAGTTCCCACCGTAATTAAACTAAATGTATTATCTTCGAAATTTGTGTTTTCGGCAGATTGCACAGAGTACTCTACATTTTTTGCTTGCTCTGCATGTTCGATTTGAGACGAGCTTATATCCGTTGCTAAAACGATACCAAAGTATTTAGCTAACTCTTTAGCAACCTGCCCTGTCCCACAACCAACATCCCAAGCAGCCTCGTGATCCTCGCACAGCGAATATAAATACTCATACCAAGTATTGGGATACGTTGGTCTAGATTTAGCATATAATTCCGATTTTTCTGCAAACAGTTTTTGATGCGGCAGCATAACCTATACTATCATAAAAAACTATCTTGTCTAGTGATTTTTACTTCGAGATGGTAGGTTATCGCTTGAGAGCTTGTGCATTAACCTCCTGTTGGCACACAAGCGGGAAGCTTCAATCCCTCACCACTTTTTATGTCAGGGGAACATATGATTTTACTTCCCGTTTAATTAGATGTAATAACTACCAAATAGGAGCTGTCGAACGCAAAAAGTGGTGAGGGATTAGATTCCTCGACTTCGTCTGGATATAATTCCACAGCTCTTGTTTGCAGTACGTATACACAGTGGCATAACTATACCTCTTATCATTATATTGGTGATTTTGTTCATGCGTTCGTTCATCGGCTTTTAGCTTTGGTAGTAGTCGAAAGATACATGCTAAAATTAAGTCAGTTTCATTTACAGCAATTCCGGCTTTACGAAGCTTCACTAAGTAATATTTTAGTCTTCCTGCGACGTCCACGGATGGACTAGTGGTCGGTTCGCCGTTCGGGCTCACCGACAGGCTCTGCCCGATGGGTACTTCCGCGCTACGCGACGTACACGGATGTACTAGTGCCGAGCGAGACAGGATGTCGAAAGCGAGGCCTCACTAATGTATCGCTCCGCTTGGTCGCCGCGGGCGCATGGATGCGTCCCTCACCTTTTTTACGTTTTGTAACGTAAATGGAGTGCATTGCTCCGGTTAAAGTACAAAACAAAATCTTATTCTAACTTTGCGTAAAAAAAAAGGTGAGGGACCGCAGCGAGGCTACGGCCGACAGGATGGAGGACGAAAAAAAAAGCAATATCGAAGAATCCGTAATGAAGCCATACAATAAAATGTAGATTTTCTGACCGAGCGTCCGCGGATTCGGAGCGAGGGGGTGTCCCCCTTCAAAATAGGACAAATTAACAGCGATTCTCGGCGAAACGCCGAGAATCGCTGAAAGCGAGTTAAAAATAGGACAAAAAGGCCTGCTAGTGCTCAAACAGTCCTCGCTTAAGGCTGCGGAACTGCGCCTAGCAGGCCTTTTTGTCCGTCACCGAGAATTGCTGACAAATTAAGCGCTTACTAATTTGCAAAGTTAGTGACAGGCATACTAAATTTTACATAATTACCTATGAAGTGGAAGTGCATTCTTAGCTCTACACTCTTTTTTCTACTAGTGTCTTGTCATGGTAAAAGTGAAAACAAGCAAAATGTAGCGAAACCATCTTTGCCAAAAGAAGCTGTTGTGCTTACCGAGGGGCTTAAAGTAAGATTAAGTCCAAATCGTGTTGCGGCAGAGTTAGGTCGGTTAGAAGAAGGCATGAAAGTAGAAATTTTAAGTCATTCACCCGAAAAAGAAAAAATTGGTCAGTATGAAGCTTATTGGTATAAAATAAAAACAGATGATGATTTAATTGGGTGGGTCTATGGAGCATACTTAAATATTGACAACCAAAATCAAAAATTACAAAATGAGGATGAATTAAAAACAAAATTCTTAAAAGATTTACAAGGAAAATGGTTTACTGTGCGGCGTGGAGGGGGCTATGGATCTTTTTTTATTTCTTTTTTCCCCGATTTAGAATACGAAGCAGGCTATGGAACAGCAGTAAGCTATCGGGGGCAGTTTGTCATTGAGCCAAAAACCTCATCCAAATTTTTTGTAACCCTTATTCCAAAGCATAAGAAGAATAAGCCACCAATTGAAGAAATAATTGGAAAAAAAGTGGGGCTTACTTTATCCCTAAAAGCAAAACTTGGTAAACGAGAAGTACGCTTAGAAATTACAGATAAATATCCTAAAAAATCAAGGTGAATAAAACATTACGGATTGGGCAGTTTTTATCGAGGGCAGGAATTTGCTCTCGTCGGGAAGCAGCAGACTTTCTTAAACAAAACGAAATTTATTTTCAGGGAATCAGAATCCAAAGGTTGGATTTTCGTTTGCAAGAAACTGATATTTTAAAAATTAATGGTAAAGAAATTTCCCTTTCAAAACAAAAAGAAATCCTTTTATTGAATAAGCCAAAAGGATATGTATGTACTCGGAAGAAAAGGAGAGGACAAAAATCAGTGTATGAGCTCTTGCCAAAAAAGTATCAGCATTTTTTTTATGCAGGGCGTCTCGATGCTAATTCTCGGGGGTTGCTTCTTTTTAGCAATGATGGTAAAAGAATTTATGAGCTTACCCACCCGCAATTTCAAGTAGAAAAAGAATATCATGTTCTGTTTCATCGCCCTTTATCAGAAAAAGAAAGAAAGAAAATGGAAAAAGGGGTTATGGATGGTAAGGACAAATTAAAAGCCAAATCTGTTTTCGAGATACAGCCAGGACTTTATAAAATGATTTTAACCACAGGTAAAAATCGAGAAATTCGTAGAATGGCAGAAAAACTCAATGTAAGAGTGGTGGATTTACTTCGCGTACGAGTGGGTGAGTATCAGTTAAACGGTATCCCTGAAGGAAACTTTATTGTGTTATCCCTGTAACGCCTGTCGAGCTAACGTACTTGCTGTTTTACCATCATAGCGGCCATCATACTTTTCTTTTAAAGCGGCCATTACTTTACCCATCATTTTGGGATTTTTCTCGGGCAAAGCTTGCACAATTTCTTCAATAATTTTTTTTAGTTCTTCTTCGCTTAATGGCTTTGGTAAATATTGTTGTAAAATCTCTATTTCTTGTTCGATTTTACTTGTATCTCGACCGGAGGTTTTTAGAGCATCAAGCGACTCTTTCGCTGATTTTAAAAATTTTTTTAATACAGAAATGGCATCTGAATCATTGGGCTCGCGATTGCCATCATTCTTGGCTTTCATCCGGATATCAGAAAGCACTGTGTTTAAAAAAGCAGCTTTTTCGCTATCGCGAGCCTTCCGCGCTTCCAGTGCATCTTTAGCAATTTGTTCTGCAATCATTCTCGATCTACTCGTTAGCACAAGCGCAATTGGCACCGCAACCTACGGATTCTTGTTTTTTTTCCGCAGTGGCTGTTTTTGTGCTCTCCTTTTTACTTCCATTATTTTTGTAGTCTGTAACATAAAAACCACTGCCTTTAAATACAATTCCTGCGCCAGCCGAGATCTGCTTAGACGCAACGGCATTGCATTCAGGGCAGTGTACATCGGGTGATTCATTCATTCCATGAAATACTTCAAATCGTGTTCCGCATTCATTACATTTATAATCATACGTTGGCATGGCTTTATATATACAATAATTTAAAATTTTGTCAACAAAAAAATGGGGTTAGCAAAGCCGGTAGCGGCTACATTTTTGTGGTTTATGCAACCATTTGCATATCAAATTCTCCTCTAGTGAATTGGCGAAAATTCATTTTATCCCAAAACTCATCCCAA
>RFJE01000283.1 GCA_003695005.1 Candidatus Hydrogenedentota bacterium
AATTTATTATATTATTAGGAGTAAAAGACGAGGCTCTATCGAATTATTATTAGGAGCGGAAGGAGGAAATTATGTTAGCATCGCCAATTTACCGTAAAATCTACCAAGAGGGCAGAGAAGGAGGCAGAGAAAAAGAAAAAGATGAACAAGCCATTGAAACTGCTCGACGCATGAAAGACCTAGGCGCGGAATTAGATTTTATTTTAAAAGTTACCGGCCTTACAGAAAAAGATTTAAAAGATAATCAAATCCTGTAATTTACTATTCGTTGTAAGAATCTCTTTAGAAAAATTGAAAAAATTCTGATCTTACTTTGGGTGAGGTTCTAATGCTAGTAGAGTAATTTGCGTACCTTCTTTTTGCATAAAAATACGGTAAGCCCCGCCATCGGCCCAGGCATCGCATTCATAGTTGGCAGGGGGATAGTAGTCTTTGCCAATTTTTTTTATGTCTAATCTTTTAGGGTTGTATGAGCTATCTAGAAGATGAAGAGCTAAATCATCTATTCGAGTGTTTATATGATACAGCCTATCCGCCGGTAAATCTCTAACATCTTTTATAAATTTTTCCGTGTAGTGGATATTTTCCACAGGGACCTCATATAATTTTTTCCCATATAATTTCTTTTTGACTTCGCTCCAAACCACTTCCCCCCAGGTGGATAGCACTACTGTCTTTTCAATTTGGGTGTATAAAATACGTGGTAAAGAATTTAACCCTTGGATCGGAAGGCCTAATTCTATTTGTCGCAAAGTTTGGATATGCTCTTCAATAACCGCTTCTGGCTCCCAGCGAACAGGTAAGCGAGGAATACGCAATAAGTGATTCGATCGCTCGAAAATATAAATACTTTCATCTGCATAAAATTGAGCAACGGTTTGTAAAAAGGCTAAAATAGCTTTAAACCCCCCTGTTAAATTAAAAATAATTCTATATTGATTGTCTCGATAGGAAGGAAGTTCTTCACTAAACTTAATGACTAATTGTGATAGAGCATCCTGGAAATCGGCTATGTTTTCAGTTTGCAGGCCAGTTGCTGATATCATGCGAAAGTCTTGAACTTTGGGAAACTGATTTTGTACCCAGTCTTTCACAATCTCTGCTGCTTGTTTGCCAACATAAGTATCTGTATGTAAAAAAACATGAACATCTTCCGCGTTTATTTCTTCTTCCTTATAAAACATAATTAATGAGTTTAGCTCTGCCGATAGCTTGCGAGCTTCTTCTTCGCTTATATTACGAATTTTGCCTTTTAGTACTTCTACTTCTTGTTGGATGAATGTTAAATCCTCCGGTGGGATTTCCTTTTCGCTTTGCCGGTTTGCATTCTGTAAGAGAGCTTTTCGAGCACAATCACTCATAGAATTGGTTAAGATGCTTGTTCCACAAACCGTTAAAATATACTTTTTCATTTTTGTAAACTCTGCAATAAGGTTTCTAAATCCCTAATTTTAGCTATATAGTTTTTTTCTTTTTGTAGTTCTGCTTCGACTAATTCTTTGGGTGCTTTTTCTTTAAAAGCAGGATTTTCTAGTTTTTTCTGACAGACTAATAGACCTTTTCGTAACGTTGCGATTTCTTTCTCAATACGAGCTTTTTCTCTTGTAATATCTACAAAATCTAAAATGTTTAAGTAAACAGCAGCTTTGTCTAAAATTCCTTTAATGCCTTTTTTCGGTACCTCTGCTTGAACATGGAAAGTGTTTACATTGGCACCTGCTAAAATATATTTTTGATTTGTCTTAACTACTCTTCGTAAACTCTCATCTTCGGAAACAAATGTAACTTCAATCTTTTCTTTTGGTGGAACGCCTAGCTCTGCACGTACACTACGGATTTTAGAAATAATTTTAAGGATAAACGCAATATTTTTTTCAGCTTCGGTAGAAGCGTTACTTACTTCACTCGGCCACTTTTCTAATGCTAAAAACTTGTTTTTATTTTCATCATATTGCGAAAAAAGCTCTTCCGTAATGAATGGCATTGCTGGTGAAAGTAATTTTAGCAAATTCATAAAAACAAGGTTTAAAGTGTATCGGGTACCATCTGCAGTATCCGGCTCTTTTAAATTCACTTTTGCTAACTCCACGTATTGATCGCAAAATGTTTTCCAAAATAAATCATACACAGTGGAAGCATAATCGGCAAAGCGATAAGATTCAAGCGCGCGAGTAATTTCTTGTAAACCAGTGTTAAACTTTGTAATCATGTATTGATCAATCTCTGATAACGTTGGTGCTTTTTCGGGAAGCTTAAAATCGGCTGGTTGGTTTAGCCATATAAACCGTGCTGTGTTCCAAATTTTATTACAAAAAGCTTGGTATCCCTTTAATCGACTTTCATCATAAATAATATCCTTGCCTTCCGGTAAAATGCTAATTAAGAAAAATCGAAACGCATCGGTACCATATTCATCCATTTTTTCTAGTGGATTCACTACGTTGCCTTTCGACTTACTCATTTTTTGGCGGGTAGCATCCCGAACAAGACCATGAATATACACATCATGAAATGGAATCTCATGCATAAAATGCAGACCTGCCATAATCATACGAGCTACCCAGAAAAAGATAATATCAAATCCCGTTACTAAAACAGAGGTCGGATAAAATAAAGAAAGCTCTTTTGTACGGGGAAGATCAGCTTGACCGTACGCTTCTTTGTTATTTGGCATTAAGGTAGAAAATGGCCAAAGAGCCGAAGAAAACCAAGTGTCTAAAACATCTTCGTCTTGTTTAACATTGTTGCTCTTGCATTCTGGACAGGTGGTTACTTTTTCTTTAGAAACTTCTAAATGAGAACAATCTAAACAATAGTATGCTGGAATACGATGCCCCCACCAAAGCTGACGGGAAATACACCAATCTTGGATATTTTCCATCCAATTAAAATACACATTTTTCCACCGCTCAGGCACAAAACGAATTTTTCCAGATCTCACGGCATCAATTGCAGGCTCGGCTAATGGCTTAATTTTTACAAACCACTGTAGCGAAGTAAGAGGCTCTACTATATGGTGGCACCGATAGCAAGTACCCACACTGTGCTTGTGTTTTTCTTCTCTAATAAATAAATTTTCTTTTTTTAAATCTTCTAAAATTTGTTTTCGAGCTGCTTCTCGAGATAGTCCTTTATATTTTCCACCATTTTCATTAATGTGGCCATAATCATCCATGATACGAAGAATGGACAATGAGTGACGTTTGCCAATTTCAAAGTCGTTTGGGTCATGAGCAGGGGTAATTTTTACAACACCGGTACCAAAATCTTTATCAACATAGGAATCGGCAATAACCGGAATTTTTCGATTCATCAGAGGTAAAAGTACTTCCCGACCGATGGCATGCTGGTAGCGGTCATCATCAGGATGAACTGCTACGGCTGTATCTCCTAACATGGTTTCGGGTCGTGTGGTGGCAATTTCTAAAAATTCTTCGGGGTTATCTGCAAAAGGATAGTGAATATAATATAGTTTTCCATTTCTCTCTTCATATTCTGTTTCAATATTCGAAAGTGCCGTTACACAGCGAGGGCACCAATTAATAATTCGCTCTGCTCGATAAATAAAACCTTCTTTATACAAGCGTACAAAAACTTCTTTAACCAGTTCCGAGCAACCTTCATCTAATGTGAATCGCTCATAATCCCAATCTACACTTTCTCCGAGTTGTCTTTGCTGGTGTGTAATCATCCCCCCTGATTCTTCTTTCCATTGCCACACTCGTTTTTCAAATTCTTCCCGCGTCATATCCATACGGGATTTTCCTTCTTTTGCTAAAAGTTTTTCGACTACATTTTGTGTGGCAATGCCAGCATGGTCTGTACCCGGAACCCAAAGAGTTAAATCCCCTTTCATTCGGTGGTATCTTGCTAAAATATCTTGGATTGTATGATTTAAAGCATGGCCTAAATGAAGCGAACCTGTAACATTGGGCGGGGGTATTACCATGGAAAAAACTTCTCCCCGTTCTTTTTTTTCTTCTATATTTAAATTTTGGACTTCGGCTTGTTTTTTCCAGCTAAAGACTTTTTCCTTTTCCCAACGAGGGTACCATTTTTCTTGCAAGCCAAACGGATTGTATTTCGGGGGTAATTCTTTTTTATTTTCTGCCATACGCCAGATCGGTACTTAAAAACAGCCCGTCAATGAAGTGCGAGGGTGCGAGAATTTAAGGCAACCAGCGATACGGCGAAACGCCGTATCCCTGACAACAGACATATTAAAAATCAGTTGAAAGCATACTTTATATTTTAACATATGGTATGGCATTTACAAAAGAAATTCTTAACCAAGCACAAATAAAAGAAGAAATTTTTAGGATTGCTCGTAATTCTATTGAAAGTGGTCTTACTTTTCAGCGCCCTTTGATTCCAAATGAAAACCAAGTTTCGGAACTTTTAAAAGAAAAGGGAGCTTCGTTTGTAACTTTAAAAATCCCTTATCACGGAAAAAAAGTCCTTCGTGGTTGTATTGGAAGTTTAGAAGCTCGTTTCCCATTATACGCAGATATTGCAGAAAATGCATTTAATGCAGCTTTTCGAGATCCCCGTTTTCCTGCTTTAACAAAGGACGAGTATTTAGATATTATCATTAGTGTTTCTGTATTAACGCAGCCAAAGCCCATGATCGTAAAAAATTATGATGATCTTATAAAAGCCTTACGGCCTATGCAGGATGGCTTGGTATTAAAAGAGGGCGTTCGCAAAGCCACTTTTTTGCCGGCTGTGTGGAAAGAGCTTAAGGACCCTGAACTTTTTGTAGAAGCTCTTTTAAAGAAGGGAGGATGGCCACCACATTATTGGTCTAATGCAATGCAAGCATTTCGCTACGAAGCCATTGAACTAGAAGACAGCGATTCTCGGCTAAACGACGTATCGCTGAATTAGCATTAAAAATAGGGCAAACAGGCCTGCTAGTGCTCAAATAGTCCTCGCTTAAGGCTGCGGAACTGCGCCTAGCAGGCCTGTTTGCCCTTCACCTAGTATTGTTGACTAGAAGAAGAATGAATGTTTTGCAAGGATAAGGCGAACCCCCATATTGCATTGAAACCTTTAAGTTGGTTTTAAGTCTTGGCTTAAATCCACAAGCTCTCTGTAAGCTTGCTGCCACCACTCATTGCCTTTGTACCATGCTTGTAGGACATGAAAAAAGTGCAGTGCAAAACCTAAATGTTCTAAAGAACCTTCATATAAAATTTTGCCGGCAATAACAGCCTTATCAGGATTTAATTTGCCTGTAAATACAGCAAAAAAAATATCAGATTTCATACTAAATGCAATATCGGGATTTTTACATTTTTTATTGTACAGGGTAAAACCATTTCCCGATCGCTGCAAGCAAAAAGAAACTTCGTCTTCACCAATAATATGGAAGCCAATTTCTTTTGTAACTGGATTTTCTAGTAATTGATTTAAATCAGGATGATAAACACTTTCATGCAATAAGGGGTTGGAAAGCAAAACATTTGTACCGGCTACCCATAATTGTATCCCTCGATGATGTGGTCCACCTATTGGCAGAATTTCTTTACGCAAAAAAGAAACTATATTGTTATAGACAGGCAAAGATTGTAAGATCACATGTCATTTTTTATTTTTGTGTAATTTAGACAAGCAGAATCATTTTTTAAATACCTAATTTTAATCTTAGTTCACTGTTTCTCGGCGTTTCGCCGAGAAACAGTGTCTAGATATTTTTTTGCGGCTTCTTCTTCTGCCTTTTGCCTGCTTTTACCTATCCCTTCCGATACTTTTTTCCCTTGTATAAAAAGCCCGACTACAAAAGTTTTATCATGTTCAGGTCCGATAGTCTCTTGAACTTTGTATTTTGGTAGTACTTTTCTCTTTCTCATGAGGATTTCTTGCAAACGGCTTTTGTAGTCAAAATCTCGTATGGATTCTTCTGCTTGCTCTAAATCTTTTTGCCAAAGAGCTAAAATCCATTTTCGTGTTTTTTCAAAACCTTGCGATAAATAGAGTGCTCCTATAATCGCTTCGACTGCATTTGCTAAATTCGAGTCTCGGGTTGCTCCTCCGATTTTCGCTTCTCCCTTGCCTAACCGCAAAACTTTGGAAAGTCCTAGCTGTTTACCTAGCTTTGCGAGAGTTTGTTCTCGAATTAAATGTGCTTTTAAGCGGGTTAACTTACCTTCGTCAATATTTGGATTTTGCTGATACAAAGCAGCAGCAATCACAGATCCTAAAATGGCATCCCCTAAAAATTCTAGTCTTTCATTATGAAAATGTTTGCCTTGTTGCGTATGTAGAGCTAGCTCGTTGGCTTTACTCTTGTGCGTTAAAGCTTGTATTAGTAAATTGATTTGAACATGGTCTAAGTTATTTTTCTTTGCCCATTCTTGAATTTTCTTTTTTTCTTGTTTAGTATAAAGCATAGAAATAAAAAAGGCCGGCATAGCCGGCCTTGAAACAATCACAACTTTGGTTTAGCTGTGCTCTTCGATGTACTTGATTACGTCGCCTACTGTTTGGATTTTTTCAGCGTCTTCATCAGGTACTTCGATTCCGAATTCTTCTTCTAAAGCCATTACCATTTCTACGGTATCAAGAGAATCCGCTCCTAAATCATCAATAAAGTGAGCGTCTTCTGTTACTTCGCTTTCGTCAACACCAAGTTGTTCAGCAATGACTTTTTTAAGTTTGTCTACATCAACTTTTGCCATGTATGGCCTCCTGTTTAATTTTTTGCCTATTTTAATAAATTAAAATATAGGCCTTACGCTAACCCTCCGTTTACATCTAATACCTGTCCGGTAATGTAACCCGCAAGGTCTGAACACAAAAATAAAATTGGTTTTGCAATGTCAATCGGTTCACCGGTTCTTTTTAATGGAATTTGCTTAATCATTTCTTCGCGAATTTTTTCCGGGATAGCATCGGTTAATCGTGTATGCACAAACCCGGGTGCTACACAATTTACACGAATTCCCATCGGGGCTAACTCCTTTGCTAGTGATTTCGTTAACCCTACAATCCCAGCTTTCGCTGCTGCATAGTTTGCTTGCCCTGGATTTCCATGTCGTGCAATGGACGACAGGTTAATAATATTTCCTTTCCGAGCTTTACGCATATAATTGACTGCTGCAAAACAGCAATTATATGTTCCAGTTAGGTTAATATTTACCACAAAGTTCCATTGTTCCGGTTTCATGCGTAAAAATAAGCCGTCTTTTGTAATACCGGCATTATTAATTAAGTGGTCAATTTTTCCCCACTTATCAATGGTCTGCTTCATTAAATTTTCTACTTGATCCATTTTTGTAATGTCGCAAACCACATGCATCACTTCGCCGCCTTCGTCTGCAATTTCTTTTGCCGCGGCTTCGCATACATCGGCATCAATGTCCGAAACAACAACTTTTGCTCCATGTTGTGCAAATAAGTGAGCAATTTCTTTTCCAATCCCTCTTCCTGAACCTGTAACAATGGCTACAGAGTCTTTAATGTCTTCAAATTGGTATGCCATAATTTTCTCCTTTTCGGCTCTTTATTTTCGTTTACCGGTCTGTGTTCCGGTTTTTATCCGTTATCCGTATTGTTGTGATACGGACTACGTCAAAGTTAGATTTTTTTACATGCCGTCATGTTTTTTTTATTTGCATTTACAGGGTATCTATCATACCTATTCTGATATATGACAGCTTCTGTGGTGATCTTAAGCAGACATGGTTACCACTATTTAAGTCGGCTCTTGCCAGCTCTTGTTCCTTGTTTAAAGCAAGCCTCTATTCCCTTAAAAAATGTACTTGTAAAAATTTCACCCGAAGATGAAAGAGAAAAAAATCTCATTCAACAATATCCTTTTTCGCATATTGTGATTCCCGATGATGAATTTAACCACGGGGGTACGCGAGAACAGTTAAGAACTTTTTTTGCCACAGACATTACCATTTTTTTAACACAGGATATTTTGCCTGCACAGGAAAATTTTCTTACCCATTTATTAAAGCCTTTTGCAGATAGAAAAATCGGCGTTGCATATTCTCGTCAGATACCACATGTCGGTGCAGATTTTTTTGAAAGCTTTCCTCGAGAGTTTAATTATCCTGCACAAAGCCAAATTCGATCTTTACAAGATTTGCCGCAATATGGAAGTTTTTTATTTTTTTGCTCAAACTCGTGTGCAGCTTGGCGCAACAAAGCATTAAATGAAGTTGGTGGTTTCCCCGAAACCATTACCAACGAAGATACACTTGCCACAGCAAAACTTTTGCAAGCTGGTTACAAAATTGCATACATAGCAGAAAGCATGGTCTATCATTCTCATCG
>RFJE01000284.1 GCA_003695005.1 Candidatus Hydrogenedentota bacterium
CCTTATAGGTATCACCATAGACTTTAATATATTTCATGTTTGTGCCTCTTCTTGTTGTTGCATCGAAACTTGTGTTAATAAGACTAATTGCATATCTGGCGGAATTTCCTCATTGGCAATTACGGCAAAATGCCGCGGTGGTAGTTCTCTTTCCAACATCTGGTAAATGACAGGCCTAACTTCCCCTGGTACGGCAAAAATGGGAACTTTGCCTTGTGACTGAATTTGGTTATATGCTTGGATAAAAGCATCGCGAATAGCCATTTGCCGATGAGGATCTAATAGCAATAAAAGTCCTTCTCTTTCATCATACGTTACTGCGGATCGAAGCTCATTTTCAATTTCTGGATCAAGAACAGCTACTTCTAGTTTGCCATCCGGTGCATAAGACTGGCAAATTTGACGTCCTAATCGACGACGAACAGCTTCTGTTAACTGTACAGGATCTTGTGTCTTATCCGAAAACTCTAACAATGTCTCTAAAATCGCAACCATGTTGCGGATGGAAATTCCTTCGCGCAAAAGAGCATGCAATACCGATACAATAATGTGTGGTTTTAAGGCATTTTGAACTTCTTGTACGAGTGTCGGCTGCGACTCTCCAACTTTATCAATTAAAAGTTTTACTTCTTCCCTACCCATAATATCCGAAATGTACGTACGAATAATTTCGTCTAAATGAGTAACGATAATATCGGAAGGCGAAAGCACCATGTAGCCTGCACTTTCAAACTCTTTTTTCCTTTCTGGATCGAGTAAAACAGCAGGCCTACCAAAAGCAGGCTCCCGGTATGGATCACCTTCGAGTTTTTCTTTTACTTGCGGGGTTTCTAATGCAATTAACTTATCCGGTGGTAATTTATTTTTAGCAACGACTGTACCACGGACTAAAATTACATACTCATCGCCTTCTAGCTCCATATTATCTTTAAGACGCACCGCAGGAATGACCATTCCATAGTTTGCAGCGAGTCTTTCTCGTAAATTGCCAATTCTTTCTACGAGGGTACCACCTTGTGCGGGATCTCCAAGTACAAGTAAATTAAATCCTAACTCCAATTGGATGGTGTACATATCGAGCCTGTCCAATACTCGGTCTTGTGGTGTTCGTTCTTGCTCTTTTTTGGCTTCCGTAGTTTCTTCTACCTTCTCTCCTGCTTTCGAGATTGTATATGCTAAAAACCCTAAAAAAGCAGAAATGAGTAATAACGAGAGTGTTGGAAAGCCTGGTAAAAGAGAAGCAAAAGCAAGCGTACCGCTTGTAATCCAAAGAACTTTTGGATCCATAAAAAATTGACTGGAAAGTTCTTTGCCTAAATCTTCTTTTGCGCCTGCACGAGTAACCACAAGTGCTGTAGCTGTGGTAATTAACAACGAGGGGACTTGTGCCACTAAACCATCACCTATCGTTAGCAGTGTGTATAACTTTGTAGCACTTGAAAAATCTAAACCTTGTTGCCAAACTCCAACGAGTAAACCACCAACAATATTGATAGCAGTAATAATTAAACCAACCTTAACATCGCCTTGCACAAATTTTGTAGCACCATCCATTTGGCCATAAAATTCAGTCTCGCGCTTTAACTCTTCGCGACGAGCGCGAGCTTCTTCCTCGGTAATGATGCCTGCATTTAAATCATTATCAATCGACATTTGTTTTCCAGGCATGGCATCGAGTGCAAAGCGAGCAGCCACTTCTCCAATGCGGTTCGCACCTTTTGCAATCACTAGCATTTGGACAAAGATTAAAACTAGAAAGATAATAAAACCTACAATGTAATTTCCCCCGACTACAAATTGACCAAATGCTTTAATAAGCTTTCCATCAAAAGCAGGACCTTCCAGTAAAATTAACCTTGTAGAACTTACATTGAGCGCTAGTCGAAATACAGTGCTTACTAATAACAAACTTGGAAAAACACTTACTTCAATATTTCCTTTTGAATACATGACGGTAATAATGGTAACAAGACCAAGCATGATACTTACCGCCATTAAGGTATCGAGTAAAAATGTTGGAATTGGAATAATCATCATTCCAACTATTAAAACAACGGAAACCCCTAAAAAGACATCCGTTTGCTTATAGCGATTCATGAAGCCATTCTCCTGTACTTTCCTTCTGAAATGAGCATAGAGTAAATAGCAACAACAGCTTCAAAAAGAGCTTGTGGAATAATTTGGTTCACTTCAACTTGCGCATATAGCTGACGGGCAAGTGGTTTATTTTCAATAATCGGAATTGCGAACTCTTCAGCTAAATGACGAATTTGTAACGCCATAGCATCTACCCCTTTTGCCACAACACGCGGTGCTTCTTCTTTAGCATTGTCGTAACGAAGAGCAACCGCATAGTGAGTAGGATTTGTAATCACAACGTCTGCTTCTTTTATATTACCAAGCATGTTTCTGCGTAAAAGATCCATTGCCATTTGGCGTTGTCTTTGTTTTACAAGCGGGTCACCTTCTGTTTCTTTATATTCTTCTTTCACTTCTTGCTTTGTCATTTTAATGCTTTCCATAAATTCAAAGCGTTGAAAGAAATAATCAGGAATAGAAACCGCCGCTAAAATTAAACTGAGTACAAGGGCTAACTTAAATGCTGTCATACCAATGGTTTTTAACGCTTCTCCCACTCCCAATGATGGTGTTTGTAAAATATTCATAAAGTCGGCATAGACAATCCAATATGCCACAAGTCCCATGAGGGTAACTTTCGCTAATGTTTTCATTAAGTTTACGGCCACTTGCCGAGAGAAAAAAACTTTCCGTGCTAATGTTGCAAAATCCAGCTTGATGCGACTAAAGTCAAACTGAAGTGGCTTTAAGCTAAATAAAAAACCCGTCTGCATTACATTGCCTGCAATGGCTAAAAGCATTCCGATCCCAAAAACAGGTAAAAGTAATAATGCTAAGTTTTCTATAAACTGAGCCATAAGCGGCCGAATGCTACTTTCATTGAGCGCAGGTAAGTTATGAAAATTCCCCACATAAAATTCAATTAAGTTTAATAAGCGATGAACAATCCAACCCCCTGCAAAAAATAAAGCTAAAATTCCGCCAAGCGTAACTAAAGCAGCAGGGATCTCGGCACTTTTTGGAACGCGGCCTTTTTCGCGCTCCTTACGCTTTCGCCTTTCTGTCGGCTCTTCTGTTCGGCCTTCGTCCTCGGCAGCAAAGAAAATTCCATTTTCCGTAGCAAAGACAGGAAGAAAATGCGCAACCCATTGGGAGCTAATAAAAATGGCATTTTGCCACTTATCTTTGAAAAGAGAAATGAGAAACTGTATATACATTAACTCAATTTTCACTTAAGCAGACTCTCCTTCGAACCCTGTCTTTGCCTATGATGTGACATAATATCACGCGGGAAATGTTTTGTACAGTATTTTTTACAGCGGTTCTCGGCGTTTTGCCGAGAACCGCTACCTTGATGATATCCGCCGTTTGGGAACAAAAGAAATATATCTTTTTACAAAATCAACTTTGCTTTCTTCTTCCTCTTTCTTACGAAATTTTAAGCCAGGCCATTTATCTTTAACGCTTAATAAAGAAGTAAATTCAGTTCGTACATCTAATAAAATGCGGTTTGGTAAGGCAAAGGGATTCCCTTTGCTTAAAATTTTTGTTAAGCGCTTTACTTGTCTTTTATTGGTAAGGCCACGCGCTAATAAATCTTCTAATGATTTACTAAAATCTTTTAATGTAAAATGATGTTTTCCAATAAGTTCCGAAATAATCCGAAATAAACTTTGCTTCGAAATAATTTCCTGATTGTACAAAATGAGGGCAGCCTGAAAATGATTGTACACAGGGATTAAGCGAGATGTTAAATTTTCATAGTCTTGTGGTTTAGACCCACTTCCCATCATAATAAATGCAAGCTTTACCGCATCGCGTGGTTTCCATTTATTTTCTCTTAACTCTTGCAAAAATTGAGCAATCATATCACGCTCATCTTTGTCCACATCCCATTTTTTTAAAATTGTCATGACTTCAAAATCTTCTAAACGCCCACGTATAATATCACTATATAGGGAATAAATGGCAGCATCGTATTCTGAATCGTCTCCAAATAAAAGCTCATCTGCTTTCAGCGGAAAATGACTGCGGGCATAAAGCAGAGCTCCTAATTTATAGCCAATGGATTTTACAAGCTTTTTAAACTGTAATTTGCGAATGGCACTGCGGTAATTTTTATACAAAATGCCATCAACGTGCACCCCATCGAGTTCAAACTTCTCTCGTACAACCGAATCTAATTCTTGCGGTGATCCGGTTACAAAAAAAATAGGTCTCGGCTTTTCTTTCGGATGTAGTGGTTTTCGTAACTCTCGCACAAGGGCTGCTGCACCCGGAACATTTATTTTTTCTTCTGCAGATTCAAACGGAATTTTAATGAGCTCCGAAAGTTTTTCGAAGTTAGTCGCTAAATATGTTTTATCTAAATCAAATGTACAAATGTAACCATCGTAATTTTTTGGTAAGGGGTTTTTTAAGTAAACTGCTTCGAGTCTTTTCCGATTATACAGCATTTTAGTAAAATCTCGGGGCTTCTTTATCCAAAAGCTTTTTTTGACCTTGCTCGTCAACTGTGACGGGATCCGTATGGATGATAATTTCTGTGTTTGGATGGACTTCTCGAATATCTCGGATGACTTTTTCAGCAATTTCATGCGATTCATGCAACCGAATATCCTGTGGCATTTCTAAATGAACTTCTAAAAAATTTAAATCGCCCGATGTACGGGATCGTAAATCATGATAGCCGTATAGCTCAGGATAGCGTTCAATAATTTCATTGAGCAAATCGCGAAATTTATCACTAATATCTTTATCCATTAAAATATCCACAGCATCTCGAATTAACCCTACACTTGCATACAGAACATATCCCGAAAGTATAAGTCCGATGATAGGATCGGCTAAATGCCACGCGAGTAGTTTTTCTAGAGCAAGAGCTACGAGCACAGCTACATTTGTTAAAAGGTCGGTTAAATAATGTAAGCTATCCGCTTCAATGGCTACAGAATTTGTTTTCCGTATCACTCTGCGTTGGTAGAGTACTAAAAGAAATGTCATGATTAAGGAAACCACCATGACCATCATGGCTTTTTCAACCGCTTCGAGTGATTCCGGAACAAAAAACCGGTAAACACTTTTATAAGCTAAATAACTGCCGGATAAAAAAATAATAATCCCCTGCAAAAAACTTGCTAAAGCTTCTGCTTTGCCATGCCCAAATCGATGATCGTGATCTGCAGGCCTTGAAGCAGATACAATAGCAAATAAAATTAACAAAGAAGCACCAAAGTCCATTAAGGAATCTACTGCAGATGCTAATAAACTAACAGAATGAGAAGTAAGACCGACAATGAATTTCAAAAGTGCAAGGGAAGAAGCAGTCAATAGCGAAAAGAGAGCCGCTTTTCCCTTTAAGCTTCGGAAAACAACAACAAAAGACATGTTCCCTTTTGTAACAGTTACACGCACAGTAAAGAGATTCAAAAAGTATATTATGAATTTTTTTACTTTCTTTTTTGAAATCCCCTAAAATTGTGGCAATCCATTTTACAAAAAGAGGGGAATATGAGGTTTCGAGTTAAAAAAGACGAGTTACAACACACCATTAGTAGTATTGAAGCATTAGCACCGAAAAAAACCACGCAGACGATTTTATCTCATATTTTATTAGAGACAAGCGAAAATGAATTAATTATGACAGCTTCGGATATGGAATCCTCTGCGCAAGTTAGGATGCCCGCAGAAGATACCGAAAAAGGTGGCTTGATTGTAAGTGCAAAAAAGTTATCGGAAATTGCTCACCGTATTCAGGCCGAAGAAATTATTTTTGACTTATCCGAAGAAGATCCCGAAGAATCAATAGATTTAGACGAAGACCGCTTTATGCTAAACATAAGTGGTATCGATAAAAAAGCAGCTCGGTTTACATTAAGCGCAGGTGCGCCAAGTAACTTCCCGCACTTTGAAATGGATCCTTCGATGGAAATGTGGCAAGCAGATGTTGCCACGATTCACGAAATGATCCGGAAAACAGTGTATGCTATTTCGCAAGAAGATAACAGATATATTTACAATGGCCTTTGCTTCTTTGGCGAAGGGAATAAACTTACTGTGGTAGGAACTGATGGGCGTAGGCTATCCGCCATCACCCGTGAGTTTTCGACAAATATTGAAGTAAAAGATGCCGAAGGTGAGCCGATTGTTGTTCACTCAAAGGCGGTTAAGCAGCTAGAACGCTTAATTTCTGATGCAAGTAAACTTGGCATTGGACTATCAGGACGCAATGTATTTTTTGAAACAGACAATGCAAAATTATCTAGCCGTTTGATTGAAGGAAAGTTTCCCGACTATAAGAAAATTTTACCAACACAGACAAATATGGAATTTGAAATCTCTCGCGAAGCATTTTTAGATGCCATTTCACAAGTCATGGTTATGTGTGAGCCACCCTCTTATTTAGTAAAATTAAGCACAGAAGCCGATACGCTGCATTTAGCAGCTCATACACCCGAATATGGATCGGCAAGTGTGGAACTTCCCATTTCTTCGATTGGGGATCCTTTAATGACAGCTTTTAATGCTACTTTTATGACAGACTTGCTCAATTCACTCGATTGCGAAACGGTTAAATTACAATTTGTAGATCCCGAACGACCCATTGTGATTCGGGATACTTCCGATCCCGATTTTGTATCCATTGTCATGCCGTTTCGTATATAGGTATGAGCACTATGAATAGAAAGTAAATAAGTAAAATTGTTTCCATCTACCTTACCACCATGCGCGCGAATGAGGTAAGGATTTAATCCAAGCAACAATAAACGCAATTCCTAATACAAGGCCCTCGTAGTCAACAAAGATTCTACTTATTAAGCCAAGTACTGCCATTAAGAAAACTATTAAAAAAAGAAAAGCAGCTGCTTTGCGCTTGCCACTATATAAAGCAGTGCTAATGATAAGGCATACGATACCTAGAGATTCCCATTTTAAAAGCGTCCATAAATGCAATTTATAAAAAAGATCTTTTCCTGCAAAACCCTGCACTGCAAACTGATCCGACATACTAAAAAGAGTTAGGTTTTCCATTACATCCGAAAAAGCAGTGAATGCTATAAACAATAACGCTGCGCTTTTCAGTCTTTTCGAAAGATTTTCCCGTGCAGAGAATTGCAAAATAAGGAATGCTAAAAAAAGAGAATACGTAATAATAAAAGCAAAATCTAAAATATTTCCTTTATAAAAGCGGTTTCGAATTTTAGCGTCGGCAAATAGCATTCCGAGCTCATGGTTATCTTGCACAAGCTCTAAAGCTACAATCGGAGTATGGAATCCTTTTGGTAAAGAAACTTCCCCTTTCCTTGGTAAGATCCATAAAAGAATGATAGTAAACAATAATAAAATTGCACCTGTAATGCGAATTCCTTTTAGAGGGCTCATGCATTCCTTATCTTAAATACGCAGTATTTTGTAAATGGTTTAATGTCGATCATTTCTAGGGTCACGGGTACAAGTTCCGCGACTTTGTCTGTATATAATTCCACAACTCCTGCTTGCAATACGTGTATATGGTTTTGTAACTGTACCTTCTATCATTATATTGGTGATTTTGCTCATGTGTACGTTCGTCTGCTTTTAGCTTTGGTAGCAACCGAAAGATACACGCTAAAATTAAGTCGGT
Organism: Candidatus Hydrogenedentota bacterium; assembly: GCA_003695005.1. Taxonomy (GTDB): domain Bacteria; phylum Spirochaetota; class Leptospiria; order Turneriellales; family J094; genus J094. The sequence goes on from RFJE01000284.1 coordinate 7,703, forward strand.
TTCATTGACCTCAATGCCGGCATTTCGCAGTTTGTTTTTGTAATACAGCAACCTACCTGCGACGTACATGGATGGAGTAGTGGCCCGCTCGCCGTTCGTACTAGCGGGCAGAGCCTCTACCGAATTCTGAACAGGAATTCGGCCTTTTAAGACATTGCTTTGAATAAAATTTCAAAAAGGTACAAAATTAGCTAGAGGTGAGACATAATCCTGCAATTTTTTTCTACTAGGAAATAATTAAGCACTTACAATCCACAAACCACTGCCAAATCCTTGACTTGAAGTCATTCCTAGGGAATATGACATGAGTTCATCATGAAAAATTTTTGGAAGCAGCTTTTCGGCGAAAAAATAGCCGGAACTCGTGTCATCCCTGTTCGTACAAAAATTTTGTTTATTTTTACTTTAATTATTTTAGCATCCAACTTAACTTCGAATTACATTAACTTAATTTTACATCGAACAGAGCTTTTACGGCAAATGCGCGAACTTTTAGTAAAAGATTTGCGCGATATTTACTCTTTTGCCAATAACCAATATGAAATTTACGGCTTTACGAAAGATAGACAGGGGTCATTAGAAAGCATTGAGCGGAAAGGTTTAAGTGCATTAAAAAATCCACATGCGATTGTATTAGGAGTGCGTAAGGATGGTCGCATTTTATTTATGGCTTCTCGCATTCCTAAAAAAATAAACTTTGGAGATAAACAAGCTTTAAAGAAGATGAAAGAGAATTTAAAAAAGGGAGTGCAAGAAGGTTTTATCCCGCTTCAATTTAACTCACAAGATTATTTTGCTGTTTATAAATACAATCCGAAATGGAAAGTTTTCTTAATTCGTGGAGAAGAAAAAAATGAATACTACCAAAAGCAAAGGGTGATTTTCCGTAAGGTATCCATTATTATTGTCATTATTACCATTGCAAGTGCTCTCGTGGGTATTTACTTACTTGGGGAGCTCTTAAAATGGGTTGGCATTATTACACGCCGAATTATGCGAATGGCAGAAACGCAGGAACTTGAAATTATTGATTTAAAAGGCGCACCCAACGACGATATTACTTTTTTAGGGGCTGCCTTTAATTCGCTATCATCTACCGTAAATAATTTAATTGGAATTTTTAGAAAATTTGCCAACCAAGACATTGTAAGGAAAGCTTATAAAGAAAGACAGGTTCGGTTGGAAGGGGAGCAAAAAGAGCTTGCTGTGCTTTTTTCCGATATCAAGCGTTTTACTACGATGACAGAGGCATTAGGTCCTGATATTATCCGCTTACTCAATTTGCACTACGATAAAGCCATTCGCGTTATTTTAAATCGCAAAGGAGTGATTGGGGCTATTATTGGGGATGCTCTTTTAGCGGTGTATGGTGTTTTAGACGAGGAAGAAAATGAAACGATTAACCGAAGTTACCAAGCTATTTATTCGGGGTATGAGTTACAAGAAGGAGCTGCAGCGCTGCGCGAAGAAATGAAAAAAAGGCGAGATGCGATTTTAGCTCACCGAAAGCTAACCCCCGAGGAAACCAAAGTATATAAAGCAGTTATGCTAGAAATTGGAGTTGGAATTGACTATGGTAGTGTTTTTTATGGCACTCTTGGCTCATACCAGAGAATGACGAACACTGTAATTGGAGATAATGTTAACGCTGCTAGTCGTTTGGAAGGACTCACTCGAATCTATCAATTGCCAGTAATTGTATCTAAAGCGGTGAAAGAAGATGTAGAAAAGAACATGGTGAACCATGGTATCCATTTTGTGGAAATTGATAGAGTCAAAGTAAAAGGGAAAACACAAGGAACACAAATTTATTGGCCTGTTTTGCCGGATCACTTAACACCGCGGCTAAAAAAACAAATTAGCATTTTTGAAACCGCTCTTCGCTATTATTATAAAGGAGAGTGGAAAAAAGCTAATGATCTTTTCAAGGACTGTAAATTAAAAATGGCGCGTGAGTTTGAAGCAAGAACAGCTAGTAAAAAACCACCTGCTAAATGGAACGGAATATGGGAAATGAAGACAAAATAAAAAAAGAGAAAAACTTACCCGTAAGCCGAGAGCAATTTTTACCTGCGGATTTAGATGTAAATGCGCCACCACCACAAGTTTATTCTTTAGAAGAAGAGCTAAAAGAATCTAAAAAAAATATCAATTGGAAATTTTATCTTATTCTTTTAGTGTTTTTAGGTCTTGTAATTGGCTCTGCTTTTTACATCACATCAGGAATAAAGAAAAAACAAGTAAAAGAGTCTTTTGGGATTATTGAGTTTGAAGATGTCGGTTTAAAAGAAATGCTAAGTGCGCAACAAGATGTTTCGAAAAGATTAGAGCTTGCTCAAAAAAGACTGGTGGAAATTAAAGAAAAAGAGTCGGAAGAAATTGAGCAAATTAATAGTACGTATGATAAAAAAATTGCAAAAGTGAGTGCACAAAATCTTTCTGCAAAAAAGAAAAAAAAGGCTATTGATGCACTCTTAAATCAAAAACAAAAAGATATTAGAAAAACAAAAGAACTTTACGCATCCGATATTCAGGAACAAAAAAAGTTAATTGCAAAGCTAAAAAGAGATTTAAAGAAAAAGACCAGTGGTGTACGAAGAGGAATGTCGCAAACCGAGCAAATCATGGATAATTACCAAAAGCTTTTAGAACTAAAGCTAGCTAAGCAAAGACAGTATTACGAGAAAAAAATTGCCAAGATTATTTTAAAATATAATCCAAGAATGAAGGACATAAA
>RFJE01000285.1 GCA_003695005.1 Candidatus Hydrogenedentota bacterium
GACAAAATTCCCGAAAAGATATTTGAAATTGAAAGAAAACTTCTAATTGCCATTTAATACAAATAAGTGAAAATTTGTCTAGACTCTTATGACGGAAGTTTAGAGACACCGGAAGATGCGTGGCTAAATCTTATCCAAAGAATTGAGCAAGTATCTTGCAACCTACATATTTTTCCCGAGCTAGCCACAAGTGGCTACCAATGGGAAAAACTAGCTCTCTTTGCACGACTTGCAAAAGGTTTCGTAAATCATCTATTGCCTGTAGCTAAAAAGCATAAAAAAGTAATTGTAATCGGAACATTTTGGAAGTCGAATACAAAAAAGTTTTACAACCGACTTTTATGGGTGGATGGCATACAGAACAAAATCGATTTTTACGATAAAATGCATTTAATTGATGCTTTTCAAGAAAAAGAGTATTTGCAAGCAGGACAATCACCGAAACAAGTTTTTTTTCAAAATATCCCTATAGGGCTTTCTATTTGCTATGACTTACGGTTTCCCGAACTCTTTCGAAAATATGTGAGCAAGTCACCTGCCGAGATACTGCTTTGCATTGCTCGCTGGCCAAAAGAAAGAATTGAGCATTGGAAAGCATTAGCGTTAGCTCGAGCGATTGAAAACCAGACTTTTTTTGTGGGAGTCAATGCAAACCATAGCTCTTTAGTAGTAAACCCGAAAGGAGAAATCTTGTGTATTCAAAAGAAACCTAATGAACAAATTATCCAAGAAATTTCTTTGCAGGAAGTGCCAAAATGGCGAAATGCATTTCCAGTGCTTTCGGATATTCGAAAAGATTTATGCAAGTAAGGTTTACTATTCTATTTCTCTTGTTATTTGCTTTTGCGGGAAGATATGCACGTGCAGAAAAACTCATTCACACGAAAGGAAGCTTTGCAGAGTGGCTCTATCACCAAAAAGATTATTACCGCGCGATGACCGAATTTCAGCGTAAAATGGTGGAAACACAAAACAAAGAGCAAAAAACGTATTTAGGCCTACGATCTGTGGAATGTGCTTTTTTATTAACTGATTTTCGTTTAGTGATTCGGGATGCTCCAAACGTACAAAAAGAAAACCCTTATTATGAGCAGTTGCAGTGGTTAAAGGCATTAGCAGCATACCGCATGGAAAAGTTAAACCAAGCTAAGAATTTCTTAACAAGCCTGAACACGTCTCCGTGGGTAAAATACCAACTCGCTATCTGGCATAATATAGAAGTTCCGAATAAGTTGGTTTTACCTGTTGTTCCTAAGCAAAAGCTACCACCTTATTTAACATATTATAAACTGTACCAACCAAACGAAAAAATTGCTCTACAACAAAAAACTCCGTGGGTATATGCTGGTCTTTCTATGCTATTGCCTGGCTTAGGGCAAATGGCTCTTGGAGAGTTTGGGGATGGAATCAGTTCTCTTTTTGTAACTGGAGGACTGGCTTTCTTAAGTGTTTTATCTTTTCAGTCACAGGAAACAGCCTTAGGAGTTGGACTCGCTACTTTATCGGGATTGTTTTATGCAGGTAGTGTTTATGGGGCGTATGCCGAAGCGAGTCGTCAAAACTACATGGAAAAAGAAGCATATCGAGAAAAATGGGCTTCGTTTATGTTGCGGTATAAATTTCCGTAAGTTCCTTAGAAATCAGCAATTCTCGGCGTTTCGCCGAGAATCGCTGACACTTACCTGCTTAGAAATAATTTTTTCCACTTGACTTTAGCTATCTAAAATTCCGATAATGTATTATGAAAGCTTTTCTAAGTTTCGTATTCCTTTGTCCCATTTTATTATTTGCCATTGAGCGAGAACGAGATTGGTCGGCCCATAATGTGCCAGTTTTAAAAAAAGAAAGGCAGCAGCTTATTGAGGATGCGGAATCGGGCAATCCTGAAGCTAGGTTACGCGCTATCAAGCGATGTGGATGGTGGCGCATTACCTACTGTTACCGTGTGCTAGTACAAAATTTAAACGATGTGGACCCAATCATTCGTAGAGAAAGCGCAGAGGCGTTAGGTTTGTTAAGAATTCCGGCAGCGCGTCCTTATATTAAAAAAGCTTTAGAAAAAGAAACCGTTACTGATGTAAAAGCCAGGATGATACTTGCTCTTGGTTTTTCGGGCCAATTCGAAGATGCAGAAGTTATCCAAAAGTATTTAAAAGATCCCGAAACAACGGTACGCCGGCATGCGGCATTAGCTCTAGGTTATGTTGCCGACAATAAAACAGAAAAAGCGTTAGAAGAAGCCTTAAAAACGGAAAAGAAAGAACATTTAATTCCTGTAATTTTAAAATCTCTTTTAATTATTTCTCCAGAAAATACAAAGTACCAGAATATGCTCATTGAAAAATTATTTTCTGATGATATTTGGACACGTTTTTATGCTGCCGAAGCAATTCGGGATTTAAAAATTAAAGAAGCAAGAACTGCTTTACAAAAAGCACTTTCTTTAGAAGAGAATAAAATTGTGCGGCGGCGGCTCTACGATGCTTTTATTACTGTTTTGTATGCGGATTAGCAACTACTACTGCAAAGTTTGTAAGTATTGAATCACTGTCTTTTTTAGTTTTTTTTGTAATTTTCTTTTTCTACAATAAATTGTATAGCTTGTTAAAAATCCTGTTTTTTTTATAATTTGGTATTTTTTA
>RFJE01000286.1 GCA_003695005.1 Candidatus Hydrogenedentota bacterium
CAAAAAAACATTGTGATTTTTGTAGATAATAAAGGCAATATTTATGTAAACGATAATCCCGTAGGACTAGGGCAACTGCCAACATATTTAGAAAAAATGCCAAATAAAGATAAAAAGGTTATTATAAAAGGAGATAAAAAAGCCAATTACCAAACCATTATTTCTGTAATGGATGCTGTTCACAAAGCAGGAATCAATCACTTTAATTTAGCTACAGAAAGGTAAACGCTTGCGCGAATGAAACGAGTTGTACATAGCGGGCTTGCCGCTTTATGGGGAATTGTTTTTATTCGGCTATACCGCTGGCTGATGGATTTTGCGCAACCATTTACTCATTTTAGCATTACCCTTTTTGGACTTATGCTTGCTTTTTTAGCAGGACTAGCTTACTTTGTTTTTTTTCAATTTCATTTTTTAGCTAAGAAACGCGGGATTTTTTACTCTGTTTTTTTAATTTTGTTAGGCGTTGGCTTTCTTTTCTTTTGGCAGCAATTTAGAACTGAATTTTTTTATTTATACCCTGCTGTAACGTTAGGAAGTTGGATTTTGCTGTTTATTGTATTGGTATCCCGTTTACCCTTTTTTGTTTCTTCGCGTATTGCCTTATCCATTGGGATTTTGTTAGGACTCATTAGCAAAAGTATTCATATATCGGAAGTTTATTTATGGGAGCTTGCCATTCTGTTAGCGCTCATTCCAAACCGTTGGTTACGATATCAGAAAAAGCCGATTTTGGAAGTTCGTCAGAAAATGCCTTATTTACGTTTTGGTATTGACTTTATCCGTATTTTTAGCTTCGTATATGTCTTAAGCGAAACCTTTGTTCGACAACGCGAAAAAGCTGGTATTGCATTTTTTATTTTAATTTTGGGTTTTTTTTTAGCAGCGGTTATTTTGCGCTTTGATAAAAAAAAGCACCATATCCGGTTTGGCATTTCTTTACTTGGCTTTTTTTTAGCATTAGCTGGGCTTGCTTGGTTTTGGGTAGAGCCTGTATTCTTACTGGCAAGTATTTTTTCGACCCTTACCTTATGGGAAGCATTGTATTGGAGAAAAGTAAGCGAGGGATACATACTTCGAGAGCAACTGTTAACCTTACTTATTTTTTCCCTTTTTATATTGAGTGAATTTTTTCACTGGCATTTTATTATTCTCAACATTTTGATGGTGATTGTTTTGGTATTAGGAATTTGGCTTTTTCTTTATGCTTCCCGTAAAGTACCGGCTTTTGCAGCGGTGATTTGGTTTCTTGGTTTATCCCTGTGGGGTGCAAGTTCCTATTCTCTTTTGTTTCATTCTCCGTACGAGCCGAAGCAACAAAATATCCAAGCTGATTGGGTCTCTTCTCTGCCGTGGCTTCCTGCCATAAAAGAAAAAAAAGTCATTTTAAGCAATGTCATTATTCCAAGCTTATGCAAACAAGTGTTTGAAAACAAACAATGTATTTTTATTCAGCCAAGTCCTTTCGTACTATTTGCGACACTGCAAAAAGAATTAAAACAAACCAAGCCGGATTTCTTGTTTCTCGATATGAAAAAGTATAGACCTTATGAAAAAGGAGCCGGAAAAAAAGTTTTTTTACAATGGATACAGAAAAATTATTCTAACTCATGCCTTTTGCTTTTTAGATCAAAACCTTATTTTTGCCGACACGAAATAAAAAAACAAAATTTATTAGAGAGTTTATCAAATCAGGAACAAATTCAGCTAGCAGAATATTTGCAGAAAAACGGTTATAGCGAACAAGCACTCAATATATTAAAAGCTGTCGCTTCTAAAAACTTTTTACCAATTCCACTATTAAATCAGGCATGGGAGTTAGCTGCCAAAAGTGCTCGCGTCGATTTACAAATATATTTTGCAGAAAGAATCCTAGCACAGGGTGGTGTTTTATCGCTAAAGCAAAAGCAAGCATTAATGGAACTTTATTATACGGCAAAAGAGTATGACAAAAGCTTAAAAATGGTTAACGAGCTTTTATTGCTTTTACCCGAAAAAAAGATTCCTCTTTTAAGGTGGAAATTTCGTATTATAGCTACGCAAGGAAATGCTTATAAGATGCAAGCTTTTTACCAAAGGCTGCACTATCAATCCATCTCACCACAGAAAAAACCAGAACTAGAAAAATTAAAAAAAGAAGTCGAAGCTTGGCTGAGACAAAATCCCGATTTAACATCTCATTTAGAAAAAGAGTGGAAACGATGGGAAAAAATTCGTTTTCCTGAGTAACTTACTTTTTTTCGAGAATGGTAACTTGGCTCATGCAGTTTCGGCAATCCGTGTGTAGTGGAAACTTCGGTGTACCTGTTACTTCGAGGGGGGAAGAGCAATTTGGACAAGCAATTTCTGCTTGTAGAATTTTTTCTGCTTTTTTATATTGCATGTAAGCACCAACAAATGAAGAAATCATAAGACCTGGCACAAGGACAAAGTGTAAAATAGGAATAAACACAGCAGCTAAAGCTAATAAAAACAAAAGCCCACCAATTTTTAAAGCTGATTTCTTTCGAACAGATTCCGGAATTTCTTCCGCAATAAGTTTTCCTGTACTTGTCTTGTTGTCGATTTTAGCAATGACTTCTATTTCCCTTTGCATAAGGAATATCATAAATCACGAGATAGTTTGTAAAGGAGAAGGGTAGCGGCTAGTAATTCTCGGTGATAGGAAAAAAGGCCTGCTCGGCGAAATGCCGAGAATCGCTGTTTTGGTCGCGGCTACATTTTTGTGAACGCCAAAACTAATTTGTTCCTCACTCTAGGTATTGGCATGAAATATACTTTACAAAATATCCGTTACTATTAAACTGATTCTGGGGGCAATATGAAGAAAAAGCGAAGAGTGAATCGACTATCTCTTTCGCCGCGCCAAAGCGGGAAAGCAATCCTCAACCTTGTCAACCGCAGTCCGGATGAGCAGTATAGCACGAGTATCTCGTTGCCAAATTGGCAACGGTACCGCATCAAAGCTGCCAAAAAAAAGCTGAAAGAAAATGGAATCAAGATGAGTAACACTGAAATTATCTCTGCTTGTATCCGGATTTTAGCAAAAAAAGTAAGACGCCATAAGGTTTGTAATACTACCCGCGTAAGAAGGAAAAATCCTACGGTAGCGAAATACAAGAAAGTGTCGGTTCAATGGGAGGCAGAAGTATATAATATTCTTTTGATGCTTGCTGATCATGCAAGAGTGTGTCATTCGGTGATGGCGGATATAGCCTTAAGGATGTATTTAGAGATTGTGCTGAAAACCCTGATTGCAGAGGGAAAGGGGAAAGTAGAAATATGCTTTATACGACACCGCGACATTAAGGTGGTAAAATCGCATAAAAGAATTGACACCCTGTATTTTGCGGGATTGATCAATCAGCTTTATGGTATTTACCGTAGAAGGACTTGGCGCTGTACTAGCAAAAGCTTAATTTATAGCTCGTCATGGATTTTTATGTGAGCTGCACGGCAGACTTTCAACATACGAACAACGAAAACTATAAGTCATTTAAAAACGAGACCCGCTACCTAAACTTTAATGTGAGGCTCGGCGGGAACATCCATGTCCCGCCAACCCTCATGTTCCACAAAAATGTAACCGTTCCTTGTCTCATTGACACGGGCTTCCTGTTTGTGCTTATGGCGTATGAAAAAACATATTTTATTAGCAGTAATCCTCGCAGGTATTGTTTCTGCCTGTAGAAGTATTCCGGAAGGGGTTGCTTCGGAACAGGCGGAGAAGCTTGCAGAAGAAATGCGACAAAAAGCAGGTTGGGGTGCCTGGAAAAAAACACAAGCTGTTGAATTTACCTTTTTAGGGATTCGTCACCATTTATGGGATAAAAAAAGAGATTATGTAATGTTTAGAACAGATGAGGGGGTTACTTTTTTTCATCGGAAAACATTAAAAGGGCGAGTGTTTACTTTTAAGCAGGAACCGGATAGTTTTCTGAGCGCTATTCCAAAGGATAATCTTCGGGAAGTAAAGGATATTAAAGAGAAAAAAGAAGCCATTCAAAAAGCTTATTCGGCATTTATTAATGATTTCTTTTGGCTGCAACCTGCTTTCCATATTTTTTCGCCGGGTGCTAAGAGGTATCTTGTTGAGCCTCGCACGTTACGCGTTACGTTTACTTCGGGGGGAGTTACCCCGGGAGATACTTATGTATTTACTGTACGGGATGATGGTCTTATCCAAAGTATGAGAATGTGGGTACAAATTATTCCTATTAAAGGAATCGAAGCTCGTTTTGTGGATTACATAGAAACAGAAACAGGAGTCAAAGTTGCCAAAAAGCGAGAATCCTTTTTAAAGGACATTGAAATCAGTGATATTCATTTTTACGCAGAGTTCCCCTCTACAAATCAACCTGATCCTTTTGCAGGTATGCTATAACTCTTACTGCACAGCGATACGTCGAAACGACGTA
>RFJE01000030.1 GCA_003695005.1 Candidatus Hydrogenedentota bacterium
ACATTCCAGCGCCTTTTCCCGTGATAAAAAACAATCGATATTACTGGAGCCTTTTTCTTTTGCTGTACTTGAATTTGGGTTATATATTGTAACAGCTGATCTGGTACATTATGGTCAGGATTAGCTTTATGCTCAAATAAAAAATAAAGCTGAATATCCTCATTATTTTTTCTTGTACACGAAAATAATAAATCGGTGTATAATTCTTTTAGATCTTTTGTAATAAAACTGTCTTTTTCTAGCTTTAGCGTATTCCAATTTATACTTTGCGATAAATCTTGTGGTAGCAGTGCAGCTAACACTTCCTTTGCAAGCTTTATGTTGCTCATATTTTGGATAACGAAATTATTATGAGGATGCGATAAATCCATGTTGCAGAAAAAAAATTTTTATGGAAATGGCAAGGAAATTTAAGAAAGATGCTAGATACAATCTCTATTGTTGTTATCCGTAAAAAAGAACCTTAAACATACAAATTTTACGGAGCAGGATTTGGAATTTCTTGGTGAATTTTATCAATTGCCTTTAAAAGCGCCTTTGGCAATTCGACATGGATAGAGTCTATATTTTCTTTTAGTTGTTCCATGGTAGTAGCCCCAATAATATTCGATGTAACAAACGGGCGAGTATTTACAAATGCTAAAGCCATTTGCGCAGGTTTTAAACCCCACTGTTGTGCGAGATCAATATATTTTTCAGCTGCTTTTAAGCTTAAAGGGGAAGAATAACGCTTAAAGTGATCGGGAAATAATGTTAAACGGCCTGTCGCATTCTTATTGCGATATTTTCCGGATAACAGTCCAAATGCTAAAGGAGAATACGCTAAAAGTCCAACCTTATCCCGATGAGAAAACTCTGCTAGGCCAATTTCATAAACACGGTTCAGTAAGGAGTATGGGTTTTGGATACTTACAATACGTGGTAAGTTTAAAGATTTTGCATAATGTAAAAATTTACAAACCCCCCATGGAGTCTCATTAGAAACACCAATAAATCGAATTTTTCCTTCTTGGATTAACTTTTGCAGAGCAGATAGAGTTTCTTCAATAGGGGTAGTTTCTTCCTCCTTCGCCGGTACTTTAAAATTAAGTTGTCCAAAAAAGTTTGTCTTTCTTTCTGGCCAATGCAGTTGGTATAAGTCTATATAATCTGTTTGTAACCGGCGTAAACTTCCTTCCACAGCTTCGCGTAAATGCTTCTCATTAAAGCGACGCTTACCACCGGCAATCCATGTAACATGAGAAGAAGGGCCAGCAATTTTTGTAGCTAAAATAATTTTGTCCCGTTTTCCTCGAGATTTTATCCAAGTGCCAATGTACTTTTCTGTTAAACCTTGTGTTTCTTTTCGAGGGGGGATTGCATATAACTCTGCTGTATCAATAAAGTTAATGCCACTATCGAGTGCATAGTCTAATTGCTCATGTGCATCTTTTTCACTATTTTGCTCGCCAAACGTCATGGTGCCAAGGCAAATTTTACTTACCTTGACATCTGTATGACCAAGGCGAGAATATATCATTGGCTTATTTTAACTGCTAAATCAACCACTCGATTCGAATAACCCCATTCATTATCATACCAAGATAAAACTTTTACTAAATTACCTTCCATGACATTTGTAGATAGAGCATCTACAATGGAAGAATGAGGATTGCCAATAAAATCATGAGAGACTAATGGCTCTTCGCAATAATCTAAAATTCCTTTTAACTTACCTTCGGCTGCTTCTTTAAGCGCAGAATTTACATCTTCTTTAGAAACGCTTTTTTCTGTTTCTACTACTAAATCCACAATCGAAACATCGGGTGTAGGAACTCTCATTGCCATGCCATCGAGTTTGCCTTTTAGCTCTGGCAAAACAAGCGAAACTGCTTTTGCGGCTCCCGTAGTGGTAGGTATCATTGACTGGGCGGCTGCTCGCGCGCGTCTTAAGTCTTTATGAGGTAAATCTAAAATCCTTTGGTCATTTGTATAACTATGAATCGTTGTCATGATTCCCCGCTTAATTCCAAAGTTTTCCATAAGGACTTTTGCAACAGGCGCTAAGCAGTTTGTGGTACAAGAGGCATTTGAAATCATTTTGTGAGCGGATGAATCATACTTATTTTCGTTTACCCCTAAAACAATAGTAATATCTTCATTTTTTGCAGGAGCCGAAATTATAACCTTTTTAGCCCCACCATGATCAATATGAGCTTTCGAGATGTTGGCATCTGTAAAACGTCCAGTGGACTCAATGACCACTTCTACCCCATAATCTGACCATTTTAAATCTTCTAATTTCGGGGTAGCCGTTACACGAATCTCTTTTCCATTGACCACAATCCCATTTTCTGTATGACTGACTTCATGTGGCCATATTCCAAATACAGAATCATATTTTAAAAGGTGAGCTAATGTCTTGCTGTCCGTTAAATCATTAATGGCAACAACTTCAATATCATCTCGTTCAAATGCTGCTTTAAATACATTACGACCAATTCTACCAAATCCATTAATTCCAACTTTTACAGCCATATCCTTCTCCTTATACTATCACTTTTCCGACATTTCCTATTTTCGGAGATAGCATGTCGAGTAAAAAGAAAATGACAAGCTGTCTTAAATTCAAAAATAGGCTTTACGTTGATAATGGTCAACGCATTATTATCATGAATTGAACAAAAGGAGCGGTATATGATTTTAAGTAATTACTACGAAGACAATCCGGATTTACAATTTACCATTGACCATTTTGTAAATTGGGAATCGTTTATTCCAAAGCATGAAAAAAATTTTAGTGATGCCAAAGAATACCAAGAAACAAAAAATCCAAATTTAGAGTTTGCACCAACTTCTACCGAAGAAGCTGTAGAAAATGCTAAATTAGTTTTTCAGCAAATGGGAGAAATTGCTGGTAAAGAACTAGCGGCCGTAGCCAAAGAAGCTGATAAGCAAGGTCTAAAGTTCCATGATGGAAAAGTAGAGTTTCCAGAATCTTTACTAAAAGTGTTAGATATCATCCAAGAGTCGGGGTTTTTAGCATATAGCTGCGAAAGACGGTACGGCGGATTGCATCTGTCGATTACACAGGAAATGCCACTTTTAGAAATGTTAGCACGGGGTGATGCTGCTTTTGCCATATATGTAGGTTGCTTTAATTTAGCTGCGGTATTAGAGCGATATGCTCAAAAAGAACTCATTGAAGAGTATGTGCCTAAAATGACTTCAGGTCAATATACCGGCGCCATGGCTCTTACCGAACCGGATTACGGGTCAGATTTACCGCACATTCGCACACAGGCCGTAAAAGGAGAAGATGGTGTATGGCGGATTACAGGCACAAAGCGCTTTATTACACATGCCTGTGGCGTGGGTGATAGACCCGCAGTTATTTTAACGCTTGCTCGCACAGGCGGAGAAGGTGCTAAAGGATTAAGTTTTTTTGCGGTAGAAAGTACAAACGTAGAAATTGCTCGCATTGAAGATAAAATGGGGCTTCATACTTCACCAACTTGTGAAGTGGTATATGACAAAACACCGGCAAAACTCATTGGCGAGGAAGGCAAAGGCCTTGTAAAATACGCCATGGGAATGATGAACGGTGCTCGTATGGGAATTGCCATCCAAGGTGTGGGTATTGCTCAAGCTGCTTTAGAAGAAGCTAAAAAGTATGCTTCGGAAAGAATTCAGTTTGGTGTTCCTATTGAGCAAATTCCTGCAGTACGCCGATTGTTAGATGAAATGGAAGCCATTACACAATCTTTGCGCGCACTTACGTATCACTCTGCAGAAGTGGTAGATAGAGCTGAATCCACTGCAAAAGTTCTAGAAGAGCAAGGCTTATCCGAGCGTGAAATTAGACGACATCCGGATATGGGATCTTTAGAAAAGCTCGCAAAACTTTTTACACCGGTGTCTAAATTATTTACGTCCGAACTTGCCAATGAAGTAGCCTACAATGCCATGCAAGTTTTTGGTGGTTCCGGCTATACCGAAGAATATGATGTTGCTAAAATTTATCGGGATGCACGCATTTGTGTTATTTACGAAGGAACTTCTCAGTTGCAAGTTGTGGCTGCAATTGGCGGCATTAACGAAGGTATGAAAGAAGGGGGATGGGCTGCAGAGTATTTAAAGCAACTTATTTCCGAATTAAAGGATGCCGCTGTAAAAGAGAAACTATCAGCATATGTAAATCGCTTAATTGAATTAGTAAAAATTTATAAAGAAAAAACCCGTTTTGAAAAAGACACGTTAGCATGGGATATGGTATGGTACTTTTCGTGGTTAGTTACTTACATCCTTATGCATAAGCAAAAGACCATTGCCAAAGAAAAAGGTCTTTCGGACATTGTACAAATGAAAGAAAAGGCATTAAAAGTGTATGGCTTACGAGCAGAACGAGAAATGGAAGCCATTGAGTATCAAGTAAAAAACTATCAGGCACCGCAGGAAGCTGTAAACGCATAATGGCTAACCCTGTTCAGGGAACTTACGAAGGAAAACAAGACCACATCCGAGAGTTACAAACTCCGGATGTGGAAGTTTTTAAAAACATTTACGAAGATAAAAACTATAAAATCCGCTTAAAGTTTCCGGAATTTACAGCCATATGTCCAAAAACAGGTCTGCCTGATTTTGGAACCGTATTCATTGAATATGTACCCGATAAGGTTTGTTTAGAGCTTAAGTCATTAAAGGAATATTTTTTATTTTATCGAGACGTTGGTATTTTCCATGAAAATGTAGTAAATAAAATTTTAGATGACCTAGTAGCTGTGGCATCCCCTAGAAAGATGAAAGTAAAAGTAACATATCGCGTTCGCGGTGGAATTAAGACTACTGTCTGCCGAAAATATAAGAAATGAATAAACGTTATTTTTTGCGCGCATATTTAGCGCTTCTTGTTTTTATCCCGACTCTTATTCTTCTGATGCTTTTATCCACAGGGTTGCAGCAGCTTGGCTTTTTGCCAATTTCAGAAAGTAAATTTCTTCCGATGGATATGGCGAAGTTAATTTTTTTGCAAGCCTTTTGTTTTTTAGTCGCAGCTTATGCCTATCAAAAAATTGTACAGCATGAAGTATTCCCTTTAAGTGATTCCACACTTCGCATTCGAGATATTTTTTTAGCTATTGCAGGTTGGCTACTTACTATTGTGATTATCTATTGGATAAACAAGTTACTCAATATTGAAGTCAATCAGTTTGATGCAATTCCAAAAGAAAATTTTAAGCAAGAGCCTTTTGTCTTTTTTTTCCTTACAGTGCTTGTAGCTCCTTTGTACGAGGAATTTATTTTTCGTGGTGTTCTTTTATCGGCATTAAAGGGAGAGACAATACTCTCTAAAATTATAGCAGTGATCGTGGTTTCTATTTTATTTGCACTCATTCACCAAGAAAAAGATGTGCTATTATCGGTTTTCTTATTGAGTGTTTATTTATGTTCATTAGCTCTTTGGAGGCAATCTGTTGCTCTGCCCATTTTAATTCATGCCGTGCAAAACTTTTTTACGGTGATTGGAATTTTATATGGAAAATCATTACCGGCTTAACATTTTCCTTTTTTTTGTTCTATTTTCTAGTTTTCTTTTTGCAGAATCAAAATATATAAAACCAGAGGATCTTTCCGAAGAAAAGCTTGTTTCGCAAATTGTAATGTTATACGCTCCCCTTTTAGATCGGGGGAAAATTTCGCGTTTTATTCAGGAAAATACACCGGCGGCCATTTTTTTAAATAAAAGCAATTTACCAAAAAAAGGCCGAGCTGATGCAAGAACAACAAAAGAACTTCTCGATAAAATTCGCAATTTTTATAGAATCCAAGGGCTTCTTCCCCCGCTGTTTGCTATTGACCAAGAAATGGGGTATGTTACTCGTATTACTAAAAATGTTACACATTTTCCATCAGCTTATGCCGTAGGTACGGCTTTTCGTAAACTTAAAGAAGAAAATTCACAAAAGGCAAAGCAAATGGTGTGGGGGATGGCCTTTCATGTTTGCCGAGATTTATTGCGTTTTGGTGTGGACTGGAACTTAACTCCAGTAGCTGATGTAAACTCAAATCCAAACAATCCTGTAATTGGCGTTCGTTCGTTTGGGGATAATCCGCGCCTTGTGGCCGAAGTGGCTCTTTTGTATAGCCAAGGCTTACGGGATGCTGGATGTCTTGATAGCATTAAGCACTTTCCAGGACATGGTGATACGAAAAAAGATTCTCATAAAGCTTTGCCTTATGTAAAAGCATCTTGGGAAACTTTAAACAACCGAGAGCTTTTCCCTTTTAAACATATTATTGAAGATAACCCAGCTTCAGTTATGCTAGCACATATTGTTTTTCCAGAACAAGATAAATGGCCGGCTTCTTTTAGCTTTTTTTGGCAAACAAAAATTCTAAAAGAAAAGTTTGGCTTTCAAGGGATCATTATTAGCGATGATTTAATGATGCAAGGCGCAAGAGCACTTTTTCCAAATCCAAGTGATATGGCGACTCGAGCAATTGCCGCAGGTACAGATATGCTTTTAATTGCAATGGGTGCAAAGGACTTATATCCCCCGATAAAAAAAACACTCATCCGAAAAATAAAACAAGATGCGAAATGGAAGAAGCAGATTTTAGAGTCTGCTCGAAAAATCAACCAAATAAAGCTAAAATATTTTACCCGTCAAAAAGAGCCTTATTTTCGTTATTCTTTGCTACCGGCAGACAAAATAAATCAAGAATTATCTCGAAAAGCTATTACCAAATTAATTGGAAATTACTATATGCCTAAATCAAAATATATTTATTGCGATAATCCTACGAAAGCTATCCAT
>RFJE01000287.1 GCA_003695005.1 Candidatus Hydrogenedentota bacterium
ATATTGTACATATAAACACTATCGGCAAGTTTTTGCTATAAGAAAAATAAAGAAATGTTTAAGTGTAAAGCAAAAAAATGCCGATAAGGGAAATAACGGAGTGTGATATGGAAAAGACCAAGGAAGGCTTGTTTAAAAAAATTAGTGTATTTTTCTTTTTAATTTTATTTGCAGGTAGTCATTTTATATCGGCAGAGCCCGCTAGCCAAAAAGCGAAAAAAAAGCGCGGTGAGATTTTATCTTACTTAATGTTTTTAGCTACCCCGATGGCAAACTTTGGCACAGACGAAGAAAAAAAGCAATTTGAGCAAATTAAAAAAGATTATACTGGTGCCCTTGCTTTTTTTCTTGAAGGAAATTATGTAGAGTCGTACCGATCGTTTGTGGAAGTGCAAAAAGAGGTAGAAAAATTAACAGAAAAAGTAAGTGCGAATTACATTGCTAGAACGCAAACCATGTTAGAAGGTCTTATCAATGAAATGCTAGATCTCGACATTCGCTACGATAAAAACTCTCAATTTATGAAAATGGTAATGCGGGATTTAAATCCAGAAATTGAAAAACGCCCTTATGACCCGAAAGAAGTTCATTATTCTTACGACAAGTATCACATTATGAATACATTGCGGATGGGGTATGCAAAACTTGGCAAAGCTAAAAAAATTCGCCAAGACGCCATTAATTTAGAAAAGTGGCTAGAAAAAGGAAAAGAGCTTCCACCGCGACTTGTTAAGAAAAGAATCGAAAGCTATTTAGGGGTAATTAATTTATGTAGGGAAGCAAAACTCAATGCTATTTATGCATATCAACTTTTTAATTTGCACGTGGAAGGTAAATCTTTACTGGAAGTACAAAAACGCTTTTTAAACAATCCTTATTTAGTAGAAAAACGACTCGACCCTGTTTTTGATCCGCGTATTCCCGAAGAATATGTTGTGGATGCCAATGACGCTTTAAATCGCTTGCACCAAGATGAAGTACGCGTAAAAATAAATGGTGAAATTTTAAGTAACTCAAACAAGAAAAAAAACACTAAAAAATAAATGTACGCAAAAATTCGGCGGCAAAGTGAACAACTTGCCGCTAATTTAAGTGCCGAAGACTGTAATTTACAAGCTATTTATTTTACAAGCCCCGTAAAATGGCATTTAGCTCATACCACGTGGTTTTTTGAAACTTTTTTATTAAATCACCATCCGAAATACCAACTCTATCACCCCGATTTTATTTGGCTGTTTAATTCTTATTACTTATCGGTAAATTTACCACATACAAGATCGCAACGTGGCTTGCTGTCTAGACCAACCTTAGAAGAAATTTATAACTACCGTAAATACGTGGACAATGCCATGCAGCAGCTGATTTTAGAAAATCCAAAAGAGCCATATTTTTCCGTAGGCCTTCACCATGAAGAACAGCATCAAGAACTCATTTTAACGGATATACTGTATAACTTTTACCAAAATCCCCTGTACCCTGCCTATCACCAGAAAAAAGAAATACAAGAAAAAGAACCACTTGCATTTCAGTGGTACGAAATTCCCGAAGGGATTTATTCCATTGGAACAAGTACTTCTATCCAAAACTATCACTCTTTTGCGTATGATAATGAAATGCCACAGCATAAGGTTTTTTTACACTCATACAAAATTGCTAATCGTTTAGTTACGAATGCCGAGTATTTAGAATTCATTGAAGCTGGCGGTTACGAAAATCCAAGCTTTTGGCTGTCTGATGGATGGGACTTTATCCAAGCATCACAAAGGAAAATGCCATACTATTGGCAAAAGCAAGGAAAGGATTATTTTCTGTTTACACTCGAAGGCTTAATCCCGCTTCCGGAAAAAAGTCCTGTTAGCCATATTAGCTTTTACGAAGCAGATGCTTATGCGCGCTTTCGTCAAACTCGCTTACCAACCGAAGCCGAATGGGAAGCAGCAGTAAAAACTTTGTATGGTGATATTATCTCTTCCAAAATTGCCGAAGGCAATTTTTTAGAAACCGGCTTGCTTCGACCCGTACAAAAAAAGAGTGAAGATTTTTTTGGCAATGCATGGGAGTGGACAGTGAGTCACTATGAGCCTTATCCAAACTATGTCCCTTGGGAAAATGGTCTTGGTGAGTATAACGGAAAATTCATGAATAACCAAAGAGTCCTAAAGGGTGGTTCGTGCTTTACCCCCAAAGAACATATCCGTGCTACTTACCGCAATTTCTTTCAACCCGAAATGACATGGCAAGCTGCCGGAATTCGTCTAGCAAAATCATGAAAACCGCGACCCTATCACCCTTTGCAAAAGCTGTCCTAGATGGGATGCAAAAAATACCAAAACAAATTCCTTCCCTTTATTTCTACGATGAAGCCGGATCTCAATTGTTTGAGCAAATTATGCAGCTTCCGGAGTATTATCTAACAAATGCAGAAAAGTCCATTTTACAAAACCAATCGAACGAAATTTTATCAGCATGGCAAGGATCTAACCACATTAGCGAAAAATTGCAAATTATTGAGCTCGGAGCAGGAAACGGAGAAAAAACAATTTTTTTATTGAAATCCGCTTTAAGCCTTTTTCCTGCACACCAATTAGAGTTTATACCAATTGATATTTCGCAAGCCGCATTAGAAAAACTATCACATACATGCTGGCAACATTTTCCGCAGCTTTCCTTAAATCCCGTGCAAGGAGATTATTGGGAAGTTTTAGAAGACTTTTCTCACCATGCAGAGGGAACAAAAAAGCTAGTTTTATTTTTAGGATCCAACATAGGAAATATGACATGGACAGAAAGCATTGCTTTTTATAAAAAGTTATTCTCATTCTTAAAAACCGGAGATGCTGTTTTAACTGGATTTGACTTAAAAAAAGATATTCACTTACTGATACCCGCTTACAATGACTCATCCGGCGTAACAAGAGAATTTAACTTAAACTTACTACGCAGAATGAATCGGGAACTAGGAGCTACCTTTGCCTTGGAAAAATGGGATCATTATCCTATTTACAATCCCGTAAAAGGTGCTATGGAAAGTTACTTAATTAGCAAAGAAAAACAAACTGTGGTATTTAAAAACCTAAACTGTGATTTCCACTTCGAAATTGCCGAGCCGATTTTAACAGAAGTCTCGTTTAAGTATTCTTTTTCGCAAATCAACGATTTAGCAAAAAATTCCGGTTTTGCCCTGATAGAAAACTTTACCGATGCCAAACAGTATTTTGTAGATTCTTTGTGGGTAAAGAGTTAGCTGTGTTTATTGGTAAGCGCTTAATCATTCCCTCCACTGAGAATTGCTGAACAGCAATTCTGGGCGTTTCGCCGAGAATCGCTGATTGCTGAAAAATCTAAATTTGCTGATTTTGCTTTACGCAAAGGTTGCCTGTGAGTAAGTGTGAAGTGATAACAGGTGTGAGTTCTAGAAGCTGGAAACAGCTGCCTTATCCATCCCGCTGCCGCTTTAGCGGCTTC